>JAEEUX010000215.1 GCA_016290695.1 Oscillospiraceae bacterium | reverse complement strand
CAGAGAATGTTACACTTTTTTGCTGTTTTCTCCCACAGTTTTCCACATTCCTCGGCTATAGAAAGAGGCGTTGCCTCAATTCGGCTTGCTTAGCCGTTTCGAGACAACGCCATTTTATATAGAATCTTTAATAAGTCCTACTATGTCTTCACGCTGCTGTGCTTCTCTGCAAACCTCTGCAACGACCGCACAAAGGTCTGGCGCAAGATATTTTGTGCCCTTGAAGCGCTCCGCAAGCGTAAGTATCATTTCCGCATCAAGCGCGTCGGAAAATATTACAGCGTCCTTAATTATTCCGCCCGCAACCTCCGCGCGAAGCTGAAAATCGCCCCAAGCATAGCGTTTTCCGAACTCGTTATTAAAGCTCATTTTCTTGCCGTATAACCAATCCTCCGAGGAAAAAAGCTTTTCATATTCAGCGATTTCGGCGCATCCCTCGTCGAGCTGATAACTGCGCGGCGTAAGATCATAGATTTTTCCGAGGCTCGCAATAAGCGCCGCTTTGAGCGACGAAATCGTGACTTTATCCGAAAACTCCGTCAAATTCGCAACGCGGGATCTCACGGAGTCTACACCCTTGGCTTGAAGCTTGGCGCGGTCTACGTTCAGATAATCGGAAAGGCGCGAAAAATCGACGTTTACCATCAGCGTTCCGTGGTGGTAACGCGTACCCTTGCTCGAATAAAATGCATTGCCGGAAAACTTTCTGCCTCCGGCGAGGATATCGTTCCTCCCGGTAAGCTCAGCGGGAACGCCGAGACTTTTACATGCTTCAGTTATCACAGAAAGCTGCTTTTCAAGGTTATATACGCCGTCCTTCGCGATAAAGGTGAAGTTCAGGTTCCCAAGATCGTGGAACACGGCGCCGCCTCCGGAAAGCCTTCTTGCGAGAGTTCCTCCCGCTTCGTAGAGCCTTGTAAGATGGCATTCCTTGTAGACGTTCCGGTTCCGCCCGCAGACTATTGTGCTTTCATTCTGCCATAGGTAAAGAATGAGCTCGTCTTCCGCGACGGAATCGAAAAGAAACTTTTCTATCGCGAGATTATGATGTGGTCTAACAGAAGAAACTTCGTAAACCGTAAGTCTATTTGCCATATACTTCCTTTTATTCCTGCTCGGCACAGAACGCTTCGTAATCCTCCGCAGAGAGAAGATTTTCCATTTCCGCGTTATCGTCTATTCTGACCTCGACTATCCATGCTTCGTAGGGATCGTCGTTTACGCACTCGGGCGAATCGTCAAGCTCGTCATTGACGGCGGTTATCTCGCCCGTTACGGGGGAAATAAGCTCGGAAGAAGTTTTTGAAGACTCTACCTCAGAGAAAACACAGCCGGTGTCAACGTTTCCGCCGACCTCCGGAAGGTCTACGAAAAGAATATCGCCAAGCTGATCCTGAGCAAAATCAGTGATACCGAGCTTCGCTACGTCGCCCTCGATGCTTATCCAAATATGATTTTTGGTATATTTAATATCTGCTGGATAGTTCATGATATTACCTCCGTTCAGTTTTGCGCGTTTGTGCCTATGTGCCTTAAATTCAGACAATAATATGAACCAATAAGGCTTCTTTGTCAACTATCTATTTTGAAATTTTTCATATCTAAACCTGTTTTGAGCTTTAGCACGCCTAATTATGTCAAAAGCAACAAATACTCAGCTTCCCATGCAGCATTTATCGTATAATATTACATGACAAATGTAATTAAAAATACCGGCTTTATAAGTTATAATAAAGAAAAGATAAATCTGCAAGGAAAAGGAGAATTCAAGAAATGACAAAAAAAGAGCTTCGAGCAATGGTAAGCGCTAAGAAAAAACTTCTGTCACATGAAGAAATAGAATCCTACAGCAAAAAGGTCTGCGACATTCTCATTCAGCAGCCCTTCTATAAGTCCGCTAAAGCGATTTACCCTTATCTTGCTTACAATCAGGAAATTATCACTACTCCCCTCATTGAGCAGGCCTGGCGCGACGGAAAGACTGTGGCCGTCCCGAAGACTGGTGACGACCGCTCCATGGAGTTTATTCGCATCTCCTCCTTTGAAAATGTCGAGCTCGGTTACTGCGATATTCCCGAACCCGTTTCCGGCGAAATCGCCGATGATAAGGACGTTCTTATTCTTATGCCGGGCCTCGTTTTCGACAAGGATTTCAACAGAATAGGCTACGGCGGCGGATATTACGACCGTTATCTTGACCGAAAGAGCGATTGCCGCTTTCTCAAGGTTTCCTTTGCCTACGATTTTCAGATTGTGGACCATATCGAAACGGAGGAACATGACTATAAGGTTGATGCAATAATCACCGCCGATGGCTGCAAATTCTCGCCGAATTTTCGTGATAATTTATAATTATTCCCTCATATAACCCCCTAAAACCATGCAATATTTAAAATTTCAAATACCCACTTGACAAGGCGGGTATTTGTGATAGTATTGCATTGAAGTAAACACTGTCAGAGTAGAAACCGAGCATTAAGTGCCGGCAGGATGGGAAGTCGCCTGCCAGACGAAAAGCTCCCCGGGAGTTTATGATTCGGTTTCGCGTCCGCTGGCACATTATGTCGGATCGTTATCAAACGTATAATCGTTGGATAGACGCGTTCTTTTGTGTACGGCACAAAAGAACGCGTTTTTGTTTTTAATAAACGCTTCCGGCGAACGTCCCTGCGGCAGTAAATGCAGAACGGAGAAATTAGAATGACCTACGAAGAAGCCCTTTTGATCCTCGACAGAGCCTCAAAGTCCGGCTCCATTTTGGAGCGCGACGTAATGGACGCTCTTCTCAAGGAGCTGGGCAACCCTCACCTCGGCATGAAGTACATCCACATCGCGGGTACAAACGGCAAAGGCTCCGCCTCCGCCTACATGAGTTCCATACTCACCCGTTCCGGCTACCGCACCGGGCTTTACACATCGCCGTACATTCAGGAGTTCACCGAACGCATCCAGGTGGACGGCGTACAGATCCCGAAGGACGAGCTTGCTGAAATAACCGAAGAGCTCGACCGCGCCTCAGACCTGCTCGAGCAGAAGGGATATCGCCGCCCAACTGTTTTTGAGCTCATTACAGCCCTTGGCTTTATATGGTTCAAGCGTGAAAAATGCGACGTCGTCGTGCTTGAGGTCGGCATGGGCGGCAAGCTTGATGCGACGAATTCCATCACAGAAGCAGAAGCCTATCTTCTCATGAATATCGGCTACGACCACATGGCGGAACTGGGCGACACGCTTGAACTTATCGCCGGAGAAAAGGCCGGCATCCTCAAAGCCGGCGGCGGCCCTGCCGTCGTTTATGCGCAGACCCCCGGAGTTATGGAGGTTTTCCGCGCGGCATGTGAGGAAAAGGGCAAGGAAATGATTATAGCCGACGGCGAGCTCGCCAAGGCTAAGGAAATGACCATCGACGGCACTGTATTCGATTATAAGCAGTTTAAGGACCTCAAAATTCCGCTTCTCGGCGTGTATCAGCTAAGAAACGCCGCCGTTGCAATAGAATGCGCCGTTGCTCTTGCCGCACGCGGCTGGAACATAACAGAAGCTTCCATGCGCGAAGGTCTCGCCAATGCGTACTGGCCCGGCAGAGTCGAGGTATTACAGCGCGACCCCATCGTTATCGTTGACGGCGCACACAATCCGCAAGGTACAGCCGCGCTCACCGAAACGCTCCGTGCCATATTCCCGGGCCGCAAATTTACCTTTGTATGCGGCGTGCTCGCGGATAAGGATTACGACTCGAGCCTTGAGCTTATCGCGCCCCTCACGCAAAAATTCAACGCCGTCGCGCCGAACAGCTACCGTGCTTTATCGTCGGAAGCCCTGGCAAAGGAAATGCGCGAACGCAGCAGCGCCTCCATCCGTTCCTTTGAGACAATCCCCGAAGCCCTTGATTCCGTATTGAAGGAAGCGGAAAAAAACGATATCATCTGCGTTTTCGGCTCTCTCTATCAGGTTGGAGACGTTCGCAGCTATTTCGGAAGAAACACATTTTAATTAGTAAACAAAGAAGCAGGGACAAGACCGCATGATTCTGTTGTTTGGAATTGTGCAGTATTTCCCAGGAAGTAAGACAAGCCCCCTCTCATCGAAAGGAGACAACATGAAAAAAGTAATTACCATCCGCACTATAGCCATATGCGGAATTTTAACCGCAATGTCCGTAGTCCTCGAAAGACTTCTCGGTATCAACACTCCCATCATAAAGCTCAGCTTTAATTTCATTCCCATTGTTTTCGCAGCCCTTGCATTCGGTCCAATCTATTCCTGCATCGTTGCCGCGCTTGCCGATTTTATCGGTGCGCTTCTCTTCCCTTCCGGTGCTTTCAACCCCATTTTTACGATTATTGCTGCG
>JAEEUX010000214.1 GCA_016290695.1 Oscillospiraceae bacterium | reverse complement strand
CGATGGCGTGAGCAATTTTGCTCGCGTGTTCAGCATTTGCGCGTTTTGCATAGCTCCAGAAGGAAACGACATCTTTAGGATTGTGTTCCCGTTGAAACCTTTTGATGCGCTGAAGCACATGGTTTACATGGTCTTTGTCACAAGGGAAGTTAATAAACTTCCTGTCGAGGATAGTGCCACGGTAATCCATGATGCTGCAAACCGCATCAGTGTTTATGCCAAGGTCAACGGCGCATATACGCTGTTCTTCTATAGGTGAATCGGACAACTAAACATCCTCTTGATAAGCAAAACGAAGGAAGTATTTGCCGTAGCGTCGTTCCAATACGGGAGCAGAAGGTTTCACACCGCCAAAGCGCTTAGATAAATAATCGGCATCGGTTTTCTTGATGTGAACAGGAACCCAAACCCAATCTCCGCGTACAAAAAGCTTAAGTTTCGCGCTGTACGGAGTGTCGCCCGTGAGATACATTTCTTTGTTGTAGAAGCACGGCATGCACAGACGTTCAGCGCCAAGCTGCGGTTCTTTTCCCTTGCAGCCGTTCTTAAGCCAGTTACTATGATTGCTTCGGTAGCTCGCCACGGCACCGAGAGCCGCTGATATAGCAGCTCTCCGCAGGTATGTCGGCATTTTATAGAAGAACCGGTCAAAATCATATTTCGCAGAATTCGCTTTGGTGCTGTGAAACAGATGCTCTGTATAGTTGAACCGGGCTTTCGCTTTTGTTATAGTTGAAATGTCCGCCCAATCATTATTTATACGGCTTACGCAATAAGTGACAGCACTCCTGTAGATAGCAACGGTTTCCTTGAAGATGCTGCTCGCACGCAAAATCTCCGCAGAATAACTTGACGTGATTTTTATAGCGCAAGCACCTCCTTCTTGACAAACTTTTTGCATAGTATTATTATATAACAAATACAATTAGTTGTCAAGGAGAATATACATCATGCTCAAAAGGCAAAAAGGTACTGAATACTATGCAAACAGGCATAGTTGCTTCTTATTGCAATATCATTTGGTTGTAGTAACTAAACATAGGGAAAAAGTCATCGTTGGCGATGTTAAGCAACGCTTGCTGGAAATCACCGACGATTTATTTATCAACAAATGGGATTGCAATATAATCGCAGTAAACACGGACGAAGACCACATCCATATACTGTTTGAATGCACGCCTCAAACCACCTTATCTGTACTGGTCAACAGCTACAAAACCGTAACTGCACGTTTGTTACGAAAAGAGTTTTGTGATTTACTAAAGGATGACCTTTGGGGCTCGCAATTTTGGAGCGACTCCTATTTTATTTGCAGTGTTTCCGATAAGAACGAGGCTGTAGTCGCGGCATACATAAAGAAGCAAGGCGGCTAACCCCGCCCAAGCCGATTACGGCTATGGACGGGGAATGCGCTGCCTATATTATTCACTTCAGCGCGCGGGTTTCCTTCTCCACGGTAATCTTTGCGATGAAATCGGCAAGCGGCATCGTTCCCTGATCGCCGCCCTCGCGCGTGCGAACCGCGACTGTGCCCGCCTCGGACTCCTTCTCGCCGATAACGAGCATATAGGGAATCTTCTGCATCTGCGCCTCGCGTATTTTATAGCCGATCTTCTCGTTGCGAAGGTCGGTCTCCACGCGGAAGCCCTTGTCCTCAAGCTCCTTGGCGACCTTCTCGGCGTAAGGGGCGCTCTTATCGGTGATGGGCATTACCTTTGCCTGAACGGGCGCGAGCCAAAGCGGGAAATCGCCCATAGTCTGCTCGATAAGATAGGCCATAAAGCGGTCAAGCGTTCCGAGGATGGCTCTGTGCAGAACCACGGGAGTCTTTTCGCTGCCGTCCTTGTCGATATACTTGAGGTCGAACTTCATGGGGAGGCAGAAATCGAGCTGGCAGGTGGAAAGCGTAATCTCCGCGCCTACAGCGGGCTTTACGTTAACATCCAGCTTCGGGCCGTAGAAGGCCGCTTCACCGATCTCCTCGGTAAAGTCGATACCCAGCTCGACGAGCACTTCACGAAGGGCGTTCTCTGCCGTATTCCACATTTCGTCATCATCGTGATATTTCTTCTTATCCGCCGGGTCGCGCAGGGAGAGTACGCAGCGGTAATCGGTTATGCCGAAATCCTTATAAACGTCGAAAATCAGGTCGCAAACCTTGCTTACCTCGTCCTTAATCTGTTCGGGCGTGACGAAAAGGTGAGCGTCATTCTGGCAGAAATGGCGCACGCGCTCGATGCCCTTCAGCGTGCCGGAGGCTTCATAGCGGAAGTCATGCGCTATCTCGCCTATACGCAGCGGCAGGTCTCTGTAAGAATGCGGACGGGAAGCGTAAATACGCATATGATGCGGGCAGTTCATGGGGCGCAGAACGTAGGTTTCGTCGTCTACCTGCATGGCGGGGAACATATTTTCCTTGTAATGATCCCAGTGTCCGGAGGTCTTATAGAGCTCCACCGTGCCGACACAGGGCGTCATAACATGCTGATAGCCCAGACGCAGCTCCTTGTCGCGGATATAGTTTTCCAGCTCGCGCCAGATGGTATAGCCCTTCGGCAGGAACATGGGAAGGCCGCGCCCGACGAGCTCGTCCGTCATGAAAAGCTGCAAGTCCTTGCCGATTTTTCTATGGTCGCGCTTCTTGGCTTCCTCCATTTTGAGAAGGTAAGCGTCAAGCTCCTCCTTCTTCTGGAAGCAGGTTCCGTAAACGCGCTGGAGCATCTTCCTGTTCGAGTCGCCGCGCCAATATGCGCCCGTGCAGCTCGTGAGCTTGAAGGCATTGGCCTTGACTCTGCCGGTATTGTCAAGATGCGGGCCGGCGCAGAGGTCGGTAAAATCGCCCTGCTTGTAGAAGCTTATAACAGCGTCCTCGGGCAAATCCTGAATAAGCTCGACCTTGTAGGGTTCTTCCCGCTCCTGCATGAACTTTATCGCTTCCTCACGGGGCAGCTCAAAGCGCTCAAGCGGAATCTTCTCCTTGCATATTTTCTTCATCTCCGCCTCAAGCTCTTCGAGCATTTCGGGCGTGATGGGCTTTTCGGAGTCAAAGTCGTAATAAAAGCCGTCCTCAATGGCGGGGCCTATCGCAAGCTTTATGTCCGGGTAAAGTCTCTTGACCGCCTGCGCGAGAATGTGCGAGGTGGTGTGGCGGTAAGTGTCCTTAAAGACCTTGTTTTCAAACGTATACTGATTATCTGCCATTTTTCTAATCCCCCTTTAAAAACACAAAGCACTCCTGCAAAACAGGGGTGCTTACAATAAACACGGTTCCACCCTGATTGAGGCGCAAACGCCTCCGCTCAGTCCCGCTGTAACGTGCAGGCCACGTCCCGCTTATCTCGCGGGCAGCTCCGGGACGGTACGGCATTATCCGAACTGCCGAAAACACTTTCAGCCACGGCGTTTTCTCTCTGACGGCTTCCTTGGATTTGCCCTTCCCTTCTAAGCTTGTTTGTTTGTTAACAGATTATTTTATACCACATTATTCTTTTTTTGTCAACATCGGCGTCTGCGCTTGGTTGCAATCATGGCATAATTGCTGATTTTTTCGTTTCCCGTGAAGCGCAGAGGATAACAGAATTAAAATTTTTGACCCCAAAAGCATAGCCTGACATAGTTTAGCTCGCAGAGCTACAAAAGCCTCGAGCGGCGCTCCGCTTCCTTGTATACGGCGCTGTCATCCCTCATGCCGATAACGATAACATACACCATAGCATCGACTATTTTGAGCCGATAAACAATTCTTATCCCGCTTTCGCGCAGCTTTACCTTGTACAGCCCTGCCAGCTTAGAGCCATTTCGGTTACTGAGCGGCTTCCCATAGCCGCCCTCCGAGTTCGGTAAAGGATTGGAAAGGGTTTTATTCAGTGCTCTCAGTACAAGCTTCTTCTGCGTGCCGTCAAGTCTATCGTAATCCTTATGTGCGGGCGGCGACAACTCCAGTTTCCATTCAATCAAACTCAACGTCCCCCATTGAACTGAGTTCCTCCCGGGTAAGGCCGGCTTCCTTCAGCAATTCGTCAAAGCCTACAGAGGGTTCGTCAAAGGCGCTGTTTTCTCGCTCCATCGCAAGCACTATGTCCTCCATATCCTCAAGCTTCTGCAGCAAATCGATATACTTTTGAGGAGATATCAGAATCGACTCCGGCTCATTGTTTTTTACGACAACTTTCGTGCTGCCTGATTTCACCTCATCAAAAATCTTACCGGCCTGCCCTCGATTGAACGAACTTATCGGTATAATCCCTTGAATAATAGACGCTATTTCGCTCATTTCACTTCCCTCCTTCACTAATATAATAGCGCACAGCAGTAAATATGTCAACATATTTGTCGCAGTGCGCTATTATAATTTTATAGTAATATT
>JAEEUX010000213.1 GCA_016290695.1 Oscillospiraceae bacterium | reverse complement strand
ATGCGCGGCGAGGGGCTTCCCTGCCGCGCATTTGCACGTTCTTCCAAAAGGATTTTATATAAGGCAACGCCGCATAATTCCGGCGCATAGAATGCGCCGTCAGGATTTTCGTCAGATTGTTCAAAAAACGCAGGTAATACTTTGTGTATTGCCGAGTATTTTTGGACGATATGACGGAATATTCTGCAAGTAAGATATGTGCCGGGAATTATGCGGTGTTGCCCTAATTCCGCGCTTTTGTCTCCGCGCTTATTCTTTCATTTCCCGGCTTGTTTCCGTTCCTCCTGCGGCTTCCTCAAAGGCGAGCGCCGCAGGCATCAAAACATAGTCCGCGCCGTGCTTTTGCAGATATAGCTTCGCCTTTTCCATGTCCTTAACATAGGTTCCGGCATAATGCTTTTTGAGGCGATCCTTATGCTTTTTAAGGGTTTCGGGCGAAGAGTCTATAACGACTATGCTCTCCTCCGGCGCTTCGGCAGGCTCCTCCTGTTCAGCCTTCTCAGTCTCGCGCTTGCGGCGGTATTCCTCCGCCTCTTCCTCGCTGAGCACGCGGTCTGCCGGCAGGTAATCGCGTATCATCTGCTCAAGCTTGTCGCCCTCAACGGGCTTAGAAAGATAATCGTTGAAGCCGTGGCTGAGATAGCGTTCCTTTGCGCCCACGACGGCGTCCGCCGTAAGCACGATAACGGGCACGTCGTCGGCAAGATGCTCGTTTTTTATTGTTTCAAGCGTCTCGATACCGTCCATTTCCGGCATCATCTGGTCCAGGAAAATTATATCGTATTTTTTCTTTTTGATATTCTCGATGCCCTCTTTGCCCGAGCTGGCAACGTCTATCTGTATCTCGGTATACATAAGCAGTCCCGTAATCACCTGAAGGTTAACGTCATTATCGTCCACGACGAGGATTTTCGCCTCGGGTGCGACGAGCTTAGGCGTATAAACTCCCATTTTGCTCTGCGATATATTGAGCCGTTCCGTAAAATCACCTATCGGCGTTTCATCCTCTATACCCTGCATCAGATGGAGGGTAAAGGTCGAGCCGACGCCGTATTCACTTTCCGCCTCAACGGATCCATCCATCATCGTAGCAAGCTGCTTTGTGATGGTAAGGCCGAGCCCCGTTCCCTCAATGTTGCGGTTTTTGACCATATCGAGGCGCTGGAAGGTCTTGAAAAGCTTGCCCATGTCTTCCTTCTTTATGCCGATACCGGTATCCTTGACGGCAATAATAAGCTCTAACTGCCTGGGTTCTTCCCTGCGCTTGAAGCGTACGGAGACGACTATGCCGCCATGCTGGGTATACTTTATGGAGTTGTTTATAATGTTCAGCATCACCTGACGGACGCGGATTTCGTCGCCTATCAGCATATAAGGAAGCTCGGGATCTACCTCTAAATTCAGGTAAAGCCCCTTGACCTTAGCCTTGCGGTTCGTCATGTTTACGACGTCGTTCAATACGGAACCGAAATCATATTTCACCGGAACAATCTCAAGCTTGCCTGATTCTATTTTTGAAAGGTCGAGTATATCGTTAATTATGGCAAGCAGCGTATTGCCGGCGCTCTGAATATCGCGCGCGTATTTGATAACGCGCTCGTTCTTCGCCTCGCGGATTATCATTTCGTCCATGCCTATTATAGCGTTCAGAGGCGTTCTGATCTCGTGGGACATATTCGCAAGGAAGCTTGATTTCGCTTCGTTTGCGGCGTTCGCTTTCTCCGTCATGAGGCTGAGCTTATCCATGTAGGAGTACATCTCCGTCATGTCGATGATACGGATCTGATATGCCTGGAGAACTCCGTATTCCACTATTTCGTCCACGCGAACCTCGTAAGTATCGGAATCCTGATTAATATAACCCATGTGGTTTTCAAGCAATTCCTTGATGGTAACCTGTTCAAGAAGCTCCTTGCCGCTCGGCGCGTTGCAGATAAAGGGCGCCATTTCCTCTGCCTTTTTGTTTGCAAAAAGGACGTCGCCCTCCCGTGAAAGGACGATTAAGCCCTCACTGCTGTAATTAACGATATTATCTATCGTAGTCTGGACGGAATTAAAGGTATTGAAGCGCTTGAACGACGAAAAAACGCAAAGCGCCGCGGGAAGCGCGAAGAACGCGTAAATGCCCACGCCAAAGCGCGACGCCGCCCCGCCCACGGAGACCATAAGCGCCGTGAGGGTTATCGCAATAAGAAGGAGGGCTATGCGCTTGCGCGCCGCGTCGCTTTCTTCCTTCCAATGCCTCAGCGCGGTAAAAACGCAGTAAATAAGCAGAATGAAGAAGTCTATATACTGGGCGTAAAGCCACATCCCCGTTTCGTGAAGGCTGTTCCAGGTGTTCCCGCTCCATTCTCCTGTAACATGCTTGAGATACAGCTCGTGACTATCCATCGTAAAGGCGAGGACAATCGTAACGGTGCTGATTATGGACTGCGCTATGTATATCCACGTCGGGATTTTCCTGTTGCAGTAATCGGATACGAGGCGCATTAAGATAATGGCAAGCGCGCAGAGAGTGAATATCTCTATCTGCACCGCCACCTTGTAAACGTCCACGGATTTCGCCGTGAGCTCAAAACCATAACCGCCCAGAAGGGCGAACAGGATGCCGAAAAACAGAACACAGCCCATCTGCGAGCGCGAGGGCTTGAAGCGCGCCGCCATTATCGCCAGGAGGAATACGGCGACAAGCGTAAGCAAATGAAAGGCAATGTAGATATGGTTATACATCAGGGCACCCCCCGAAATATTTTTCAGAAATAAAGGGATGGGGCAAGGGTCAGTCCTCTATCTGCTCTAAAACGGCGCGGACCTGCTCAAGCGCCTCGTCATATTCAAAGTTTTCAAGGTTTTCCTTAACCTTTTTCAGCATATTCTTCTGCGTAAATCTGAACGGATAGCCCATAAGTCTGTCCGTTAGGCGCGTCGCCGCGTCGTCGTCAAAATCTTCGAGGGCGGCGACGAGCGCAGCACCCGTTTCGCGCGCTTCGGCGGCGCTTATCTCACCGGGCAGCTTGATCTGCTCCATGCTGCCGTAGGGTTCGAGCATTTTAATAACGGAGGCGTAGCTTTCAAGGAGCTCCGGCGTGAGGGCGTGGATAGATGCAAGGTCGCCCGCCTTGCCGCATTCCTCAAGCTTTTTCGCTTTCTCCGAAAGAGGAGCATTGCCTATCATGAGGGCGTTGCTTTTCAAAGAATGGACGTTCCGTGTGAAAACGTCGATTTCTTCGCCCCGTTCGCTTTCCTCGATGGAAGCGCGCATTTTATCATAAGCGCGGTAAAAGCGCTGGATAACGGAAAGGAGCTGTTCTTCTCCGCCCGTATAGGAAAGAGCAAGCTTGATATCAAAGCCAAGAGCAGAAAGGTCTTCAAAATCATGTGCCATATTAATCATCCGTTTCTTTTAATCTTGGGTATAGCCCGCTGCACGCTCCCCGTCAGCCGAGGATTTCGATGATTTTGCTTACTATCTCTATTTTATTTGCCGGTTTGAGCAGATACCCCTGCGGGCGCAGCTCAAGAAGCGTTTTTCTCACCATATCCGTCTCCGAAACACCCGTGAGGAAGACTATGGGAATGTTCGCCGTTCGCTTGTTGGCGCGGAGGTTTTTCAGGACTATGGGGCCGTTTTCCTCCGGCATCATATAGTCGAGAAGGATAAGGTCTACCATGTGTTTTTCGAGGTACGCGTAAGCGTAACGCCCCGATGGCACTGAGGTTACGTTATAAAACTCCTGCAGCAGCAGCTTTATCTGAACGAGGACCTGAACGTCATCGTCCACCACAAGGATATGCTTCCTGCGCGGCGCGCCCGGAACTTCTTTGTTGACGTATTTCTCAAAAAATCTGTTGCTGTCTGTTGCCTCATCGGATTCCTTTATCGCCGCCTTATACTGGTCGAGCTTGTCGATTATGGCGAAAATATTAATCGGGCGGATATGGAAGGTCACCTCAGAAAGCCTCGAAAAGCCTTTGAAGCGCTCGCATTCCATATCGGTTCCTATAACCATTATATACAGCTCCTTCAGAAGGCCGTAATCGGTAAACATATCGTAAAGCTCTATGTTTTCCGCGCTTTCCTCCTGAAGGCATATCACGACGGCATTGATATCCTCAGAGCATATAACTCTGAAAATGTCCTTATAATTCGGCTGCGAACGAAAGAGTCTGTAATCCTGCTTTTCCTTCAAATGGTCGAACACGTCGGACGCGACGCGCCCGTTTCGCCCGGTTATCAGCACGTTAAATTCGTTTTTCATAGGTCTCGCCTCCCAATTAAGGAAGTAATGAAACGCCGGCTTTGCCCGGTTTTCGGATAGCTGCGCCCCGATTATCCGCTAAACAGGGTACTATCCTATTATAAATTATAGCATTATGGTATTTTTTTGCAATATTCAAGTTTACCATATTATTAGTTGTATTATTGACATAAACA
>JAEEUX010000212.1 GCA_016290695.1 Oscillospiraceae bacterium | reverse complement strand
CGCCGTGCTCAGCGCCGCGCGTTCCACGCTCCCGGCGTTTTCGACGCGGAAGGCCTGAATTATCGGTTTCGCCGTCAGCTTGCGCAGGCGGGCTATATATGCTTCGTCCTCGTGTCCGTGGAGCTGCGCCATGTCTATCAAGCCGCTGTTGAGCATTACCGCGGCCTCGCCTTCCGGCGCGTCCACGAATACGCCTACCGCTAAGATTTCCGGCGCAAGGCGGCGTTTCAGCTCCGCTGCCCGTTCACGCGTGACGGCGCGTTTGCTCTTTTCGGCGAAGACAAAGCCGACGTATTCCGGCATAAGATCGTTTGCGGCATCGATATCCGCTTCGCGCATCATGCCGCAGAGCTTGATTTTCGTCATATCGTTCCCCTCATGGCGGTGAGCATCGCCGCCCTGTCCCCGCAGCGCATGAGCGCTTCACCGATCAGCACGGCGTCCGCGCCGAGCAGCCGCATGGCGTCCGCGTCCTGCGCCGTCTTCACGCCGCTTTCCGCGACAAAAACGCAGGAGGACGGAACCCTGTCGCGCAGCCTTTCTGCATTCGCGAGGTCCACGGTGAAGTCCTTAAGGTTGCGGTTGTTCACGCCGATTATCTCCGCGCCGCAGCGAAGTGCCGTCGCTATCTCGGCTTCGTCATGCGTCTCCGTAAGCGCGGCAAGACCGAGGTCTTTACACAGCGCGAGGTATTCCGAGAGTTCCCGCTCCGGCAGTATCGCGCAGATAAGCAGGACAGCGTTCGCGCCCATAAGCCGCGCCTGATAGATTTGGTATGGACTCACGGTGAAGTCCTTCCGCAGCATGGGCGTGGCTACGCTTTGGCGTATTTCGCGGAAGATCTCGTCTGAGCCGAGGAACCATTTCGGCTCCGTGAGGCAGGATATCGCGTCCGCGCCCGCAGCCTCATAATCCCGCGCAATCTGCACATAAGGGAAGTTTTCGGCGATTATCCCCTTCGAGGGTGAAGCCTTCTTTACCTCGCAGATAAATGACAGTCCGGGTCTGCGCAGCGCGCGCATAAAGGCGTCCCCGTCCGCTGCGCCGAGCGCGGCGCATTTTTCCCGCAGCGCCCCCAACGGCGCTGTTTTTTCATCCTCCGCCACGCGCTGGCGTGCGTGAGCGGCAAGCTGCTCCAAAATCGTCATCGATTACTGACCTCTATCATTTTTAGCAGCGTTCCCTCGGCGGAGCCGTCGTCCAGCAGCTTTCCCGCAAGGGCAACGCCCTCCTTCATATCCTCCGCCTTGCCGCCGATAACAAGCGCCGCGCCGGCATTCAGCAGGACCGTGTCGCGCATCGGGCCATAGACCTTGCCCGAGAGGATGGCACGGGTTATCTCCGCGTTCTGCGCGGGCGAGCCGCCCTGAAGCGCTTCCTTTTTGCAGCGCTTCAGGCCAAAGTCCTCCGGCGCAATAACGCTTTTTCGATACCAGCCGTCCTTGAACTCGCATACCGTCGTGGGGCTGCTCATGGATATTTCATCCAGTTTATCCTGTCCGTATACCACCATTCCTCGCTTAACGCCGAGGCTCATGAGAACCTGAGTCAGCGGCTCGACGAGGTATTCGTCGTAGACTCCGAGAAGCTGCATAGTCGGGCTGGCGGGATTCGTGAGGGGGCCGAGGATATTGAAAACCGTGCGGAAGCCGAGTTCCTTGCGTATTGCGCCAACGTATTTCATCGAGCTGTGGTATTTCTGTGCGAAGAAGAAGCACATTCCCACTTCACGCAGCATTTCGAGGCATTTTTCCGGGCTTTGGTCGATGTTCACGCCCAGCGCCTCGAGGCAATCTGCCGTGCCGGATCTTGACGACGCGGCTCTGTTGCCGTGCTTTGCGACCTTTATGCCTGCCGAGGCGACGACAATTGCCGAGGTCGTTGAAATATTGAAGCTGCGGGCGTCGTCGCCGCCCGTACCAACGATTTCCATAACATCCATCCCCGTCTTCACCTTTGTCGCGTGCTCCCTCATCGCGGCGGCACAGCCCGCAATCTCGTCCTTCGTCTCGGCGCGGGCGCTTTTGGTCGAAAGGGCGGCGAGGAATGCGGCGTTCTGCGTGGGCGTCGTATCCCCGCTCATTATTTCGTTCATCACGGTATATGCTTCCTGATAGCTCAGGTCTTCTTTATTTACGATTTTCACTATGGCTTCCTTAATCATGGATAAGCTCCTTTCGCGCCTTAAAGCGCAAGAAAATTGGCAAGCATTTGTTTTCCGTCCGGTGTCAGAATGCTTTCCGGGTGGAACTGAACGCCAAAAACCGGCGTCTCGCGGTGCTGTACAGCCATGATTTCACCCTCCGTCGTGCGGGCGGTGATTTTCAGGCAATCCGGCAGGCTCGCCTCGTCGGCAGCAAGGGAATGGTATCTGCCCACCGGCGCTTCCTCGGGCAAGCCCTGAAAAACAGGGCACGATGTGTCAAAGCGCGTTACGGACTGTTTCCCATGCATGAGGCGTTTTGCGTATGTAACGCAGCCCCCATAGGCAAGGCAAATAGCCTGATGCCCGAGGCAGACGCCGAGCGTCGGGATATCGCGGCAAACCGTTGCCGCCGCTTCAACTATTATTCCGGCATTCTCCGGCCTCCCCGGGCCGGGTGAGAGAATGATGTGGCTCGGGTGAAGAGCCCGTATTTCCTCCACAGTCATTTCATCGTTTCGTATAACGCGGATATCCGGGTTCAGTACGCCGACAAGCTGGTAGAGATTATAGGAAAAGCTGTCATAATTATCTATTAGCAGTATCATTTCATTCCACCTCCGCAGCCTGTTCAAGCGCCTTGAGCGAGGCGCGCGCCTTATTGAGACATTCCTCAAATTCCTTCTCCGGAACCGAGTCCGCCACGATGCCCGCCCCGCTGCGAACGAAAACCTTTCCGTTCTTTTTATAAACAAGGCGGATGGCGATGCAGGTATCCATATTTCCGGTAAAATCTATGTAGCCGATAGCGCCGCCGTAAATGCCGCGCTTGTTGTTTTCAAGCTCGCCGATGAGCTGGCAGGCGCGGATTTTCGGCGCGCCGCTCAGCGTCCCGGCGGGGAGAACCGCCTCGATTGCGTCCAGTGCGTCGCAATCCTCGCGGATATCGCCGCGAACGGTAGAGCCGATGTGCATAACGTGGGAAAAGCGCTCAACGGAATGGAATTTCTCCACCTCGACGCTCCCAAAGCGGGATATACGGCCCAAATCGTTGCGTCCGAGGTCTACGAGCATGTTATGCTCTGCAAGCTCCTTTTCATCCGCAAGAAGCTCCGCCTCAAGCGTCCTGTCCTCGTCCTCCGTCTTCCCCCGTGGTCTCGTTCCTGCAAGCGGGAAGGTGTGCAGGACGCCGTTTTCCAGCTTTACCAGCGTCTCCGGGCTCGCCCCGGCGACCTCGACGTCCGTTCCCGAGAAATAGAACATATAGGGCGATGGGTTCAGAGTTCTCAGAACGCGGTAGGTATTGAGAAGGCTGCCCTCAAACGGCGCCTCAAGACGGTTTGAAAGGACGATCTGGAAAATATCGCCCTCGCGGATGTAGTTCTTCGCTTTTTCGACCATGGCGCAGTAGCTTTCCCTGTCAAAAAGCGGCCGAACCTCCCCCGTAAGATGTCCGCCCGGTTCTTCGCGTTTCTCGCCGGAGCTTATCAGGCGGCGCAGTTTTTCAAGCTCCATGACCGCGCGGTTATACTCCGTATCAAGATCCCGCAGGGATACGTTCACGATAAGCAGTATCTTCTGGCGAAGATTATCATAACAAATCACCTTGTCAAAAAGCATGAGGTCGACGTCCTGAAACGCCTCCGTATCGCGAACCGTCCTTTTCGCCGTGGGCTCGCTGTAGTTGAGGTAATCGTAGGCAAAATACCCCACAAGACCGCCGGTGAAGGGCGGCATACCCTCAAGGCGCGGGCTCTTGTAGCTATTGAGTATCTGGCGCAGACACGAGGAAGGGTCCTGCGTATCTATGGAAAGGCTGTCGGCGCTCAGATGTCCGTCCGTGCAGGTAATGCTCATTTTCGGGTCGAAGCCAAGGAAGGTATAACGCCCCCATTTTTCCTGTTCTGTTACAGACTCCAGCAAAAAACAATGTCTGGATACGTTTTTCAGGACCTTCAATACCTCGATAGGCGTCCTTATATCGCTCATAAGCTCGCAGCGGACAGGCGCGACATCGTATTTTCCTTCTTCTGCAAGCGCGCGCAGAGTTTCAATGCTCGGCGTAATCTGCATACATGCTCTCTCCTTTCAATCAACAAAGTCTTTCCAGCATGGCGTAACCCTTCGCCTTCAGGAATGCTTCTACCTCCATTATGTCCACCGAGCGCAGTATCGCAACGGGTTTGCGGCTCAGCCCCGAATAGGTGACATAAAGATAATCGAGGTTGACGTTTCCTTCGTTCAGGATGGTAAGGAGTGTATTCAGGCTGCCGCATTCATCGCCGATTTCCGCCGCCGC
>JAEEUX010000211.1 GCA_016290695.1 Oscillospiraceae bacterium | reverse complement strand
CATTTACGACCAGCAAAACGGCGGCGGCATCTGGCGGCCGACGCCGACCCCGACGCCGACGGCTACGCCGACGCCTTCACCGACCCCCACGCCGACGCCGACCCCTACGCCGACGCCCACTCCGACGCCGACGCCTACTCCTACGCCTACGCCGACGCCCACTCCTACGCCCGAGGTCAAGATAAACTCCATCATCCTTAACCGCTCCGACTTTACACTTTCCTCCATCGGCGAGCAGTGGAACCTGAACCCGACGATTTCGCCCTCCGGCGCGGAGGTCACCATAGAGTGGCGCTCCTCCGATCCCACCGTTGCCACCGTTTCGCCGGATGGTACGGTTACAGCCGTTGACCGCGGTTACGCGACGATTACCGCCACGGTTGGTGAGGTTACTGCCGAATGCATTGTCCGCGTAAACGCGTCCGCACCCGCTTCGTCCGGCTCCTCGTCCTCCGGCTCTTCTTCCGGAGGCGGTTCAAGCTCCGGCATTACCCTGAGCCACAGTGACGTTACGATTTCCGCTTCCTCTCAGGAAAGCTTTAAGCTTTCCGTGAAGGGCGCGAGCGGAACACCCGTGTTCGCTTCGAGCGATACAAGCGTTGCAACTGTCAGTGCTTCCGGCACCGTCACGGCGGTTTCCAAGGGTACTGCAAAGGTAAACGTTACAGTCGATGAAACCACCCTCTCCTGCATTGTTAGAGTAAAATAAATACATATAACAGACGGCGCATGGCTTTCCATGCGCCGTTTTTGTTCTTGTCGCTCAGCGCTGTTCCACATAGGTCTGCCCCTTTCCGCGTCGTCTTTTTTCGCTGTTATCCACAATAAACGCTTGAAAAACCACACAAGTCATGGTAAAATCATCCTGATCAGTCCTGCGATATATCACGCTGCATAAGCCAAAATCAAACAAAACGGGAGGTCAGGATATGAGCAAAAAATTAGTTGCGTATTTTTCAGCGAGCGGCGTCACTGCAAAGGTAGCAAAGGAACTCGCAAGCACGGCAAAGGCAGACCTTTATGAAATCAAGCCAGACGTTCCCTATTCTAAGGCGGACCTTGATTGGATGGACAAAAAATCCCGCAGCAGCCTCGAAATGAGCAACAAAACCTTCCGTCCCGCGCTGGCGGACAAGGATGCAAGGATTGAAGACTATGACGTTATTTTCGTCGGTTTCCCCATCTGGTGGTACGTTGCGCCGACAATTATCAACACATTCCTTGAGGCATACGACTTTTCCGGCAAAACCATAATCCTCTTCGCAACCTCCGGCGGAAGCGGCTTTGGCGATACGCTTGCCGAGCTCAAGGACAGCGCTCCCAACGCGACTATCCGCGAAGGCAAGCTCCTCAACGGCAAGCTTACCGCACTCGACCTCAAGGCGTGGCTCGATACACTCGGACTGTGATTTATTAAAAACGATAGAGTTATAATATGATTCCTGCGGCGGCAAAGAAGTGTTCTTTGCCGCCGTTTTGCGCATCTTCCTCCGAAATGACCCAAATAGTTACGAAAATTACTTAAAATTCTATTCAAATTGCAAGTATATCGTTGACATTTTCAAAAAATGGCATTAAAATATATTATAAATGTAACCGTTTTAACCCCATGCATTTGCCGTTTCACCAGAAAAGCATTAATGTTTTCCAAACATATTTCAGCATTGGAGTGAAAAAATGGAGACTTACATTATTTATTTAGAATCAAATATATTCGCTATCGCCATTCTTTTCATTCCTCTGCTCGGACTGAGGCATTCCAGAAAGCAGGCCGTAGGAGAACGGATTTTTATTAAAGCGGCGATAATGAACATTGTTACGCTCACCCTTGACATTCTCTGCTGGTACTGCGACGGAAGAATCCTCTTCGGCAGTCTATACGCGAACAAAATCGTTTACGCGCTGTATTATATATCTTCCGGCTCGTTCGTGTTTCTATGGGCTCTCTACGTCGATTTCCGCGTTTATGCGGACATTGATAACATGCGCAGACGCATGTACCCGCTTTCTATCCCGCTCGTGGCTATCACAGCCACCGCCATAATATCAATATTCCAAAACTGCATATTTTATTTTGATAGTGCGGGCGGCTACCATAGGGGCGAATTCTTTGCACTGAACCCCGCTCTCGTCGGCATTTTCGTTCTTTATTCCGCGGTTTTGCTGCTGCGCAGGCGCCATATCGTTTCAGCGATCACCAGAGGCGACTGTGCGATGTTCACTTTTATCGCGATAATAACGGTGACCGGCATTCTGCAAAGCTTTTTCTACGGGCTCAATATCGTCTGGATGGGGACGGCGCTGTCCCTGCTCATCGTCTATTCCGCCATTCAGAACCGACACACCATGCTCGACCCGTTGACGGGTCTCAATAACCGCGGACGATTCGATTATTATTTGGGCGCAAGCCTAAGCTCGCCGCATCCGGAGCACCTGTGTCTCATGCTGATGGATGTTGACGATTTCAAGCTCATAAACGATAAATACGGCCACACCGCCGGTGACATTGTCCTTTCTAAAATGGGCGAGCTGTTGGCAAAAGCCTGTTCACAAGGCCATCGCTCGGATTTTCTCGCGCGTTACGGCGGGGACGAGTTCGTCCTTATTTGCCGGCGCGAGGATGATGAAACGCTCATAAAAATCGCACAATACATAAAAGACTGTGTAAAGGATGCTTCCGACGCCGGAGATTTTCCGTCTCCGCTCTCACTGAGTATCGGCTGGGCGAGGTACGACCCTAAGGACATGCTTTCGTCGCAGGATCTCATCGCGGCGGCAGATCGCGCGATGTATGTAGATAAAAACGCGATGTAATATGGCCCTGTCAGTGCAAAAAGCTCCCGTTTCCATCGGAAACGGGAGCTTTCAAGTTTTCAGAGTTCAGTTGTCGTTTCGTACTAATAGTCAATTAAAATCAGAAAATCTATGCGGAAAGGTTTGCGCCATGCTTTATTGGGCTTATTGACCATATTCATTATACTCTGCAAAGCCCGCCTTGCCAGACGCAAAAGTCCTCTCGCATATCTTTTTCATCTTTTTATTGGATGTTAGTATCAGAACTTTATAATGCGGGGCTCTGCGGTGAAGGAGGAGAAGGTTGTCGTTGCGTCCTTGAGGTAAAGAACCTCACAGTTGCCGTCGTCGGCCTTATACATGCCCTGGAGGGAGGGGTACTCATCCAGCATGTGCTGGCGGGCCTCGATACGGTCGTCACGCACGGCAGTAGCCGTAAGGCGGAGCCAGGTGCCGTCCTTGCCCATGGTGCAGATCTCGATCTTCGGGTTCTTCTCCATCTGCGCGTAAACGGGCTTAACGTGGCCCGTCTGGATGTAAAGCTTGCCCTCGAACTCGGAAATCGTTCCGAAGGGGCGGACGTGGGGCTGGTCGCCGTCCACCGTCGCGAGATAATAGGTCGGGTTTTCCTTGAGGTATTTCAGAACCTCCTGCATATAAATCATTCCTTTCGTTTTGGGGCGGTTTACTCGCCTCAATAATTATTTATCAGCTGCAGCTCGCAGCGCGGGTTACGGTAGCGCTTCTTGCCGAGAGTCTGGTCACCATACTCTATTGCCTCCATGGGGCATCTGTGAAGACAGGCGAGGCACAGGGAGCATTCACCCTCCCACTCGGGTTTTATCTCTTCAATCTTAATGCAGGACATGGGACAGAGCTTTTCGCAGAGTCCGCAGGAAATGCATTTATCCGTTGCGTGGAATTTTGCCGTTCCGGCGGCTGTGCTTATGCTGTCCATCGGCATAAAGGGGCGCGAAACGCCGCGAGAGGGTATTTTCCCGTTTTCGCGGGCGAGGATGACTTTTATCGCCGCGTCAATGCTCCTGTCAGCAGCATCGAGACGGGCGTTTATGCGTTCCTCGCTCGGCAGATTCGACCAGAGGATGAAGTTATCCGGCATTACTACGTCGAACGAGCCATTGTAGTCAATTTGCCTCTGCGAGAGCGCATAACCGAGCGCGGCGCCTTCCTCGCCGGTCGAAGCGCCGCAGGTGAAAACGCCAAAGACGTACTGACCTCCAAGACCCTTAAGCTCAAGCTTCTCTATGAAGCGCGCGGCGGGGCCGGGCAGCGTATCGGCAAAGGTTGGCAGGACGAAGCCGAGGTAAGCGTCGTCACTTATGTCATAGTCAAATTTTCCGTCTCTCAGCGCGACGCCTATTGAAATTAACCGCGAGCCGACAGCTGCGGCAATCCTTTCTGCCGCATATTGTGAGTTCCCCGTAGCGGAAAAATAAAATATCATCTTGTGCCTCCGATTGTTTTTTGTGATTTTGTATAATTATAGCATACAAATCCGCTGGAATGCAATCACCTGAAAGGAATAATTATAGCCGAATAATTAAGGCAACACCGCATAATTCCCGGCACATATCTTACTTGCAGAATATTCCGTCATATCGTCCCAAAATACTCGGCAATACACAAAGTATTACCTGCGTTTTTTGAA
>JAEEUX010000008.1 GCA_016290695.1 Oscillospiraceae bacterium | reverse complement strand
GGTGCGTTCCACGGCGTGGGCGAGCCGGAATGTGAAATAAACGTCGGCGTCAGCGGCCCCGGCGTCGTGCATCACGCGCTGCAGGCCGTAAAGGGTCAGAGCTTCGACGTCGTGGCGGAAACCATCAAGAAGACAGCGTTTCGCATTACACGCATGGGCCAGCTCGTCGCGCGCGAGGCGTCCTCGCGCCTCGGCGTACCCTTCGGCATAGTCGACCTTTCCCTCGCGCCCACCCCCGCAGTCGGCGACAGTATCGCCGAAATTCTTGAGGAAATGGGTCTTGAAAGCGTCGGCACCCACGGCACTACGGCAGCGCTCGCGCTCCTTAACGACGCTGTCAAGAAGGGCGGCGTCATGGCCTCCTCGAACGTGGGCGGCCTTTCCGGCGCGTTCATCCCCGTCAGCGAGGACGCCGGCATGATCGCCGCCGCGCAGAAGGGCTCGCTCTGCATAGATAAGCTCGAGGCCATGACCTGCGTCTGCTCCGTCGGCCTCGATATGATAGCCGTCCCCGGCGATACCCCCGCCGAGACCATCTCCGCCATAATCGCGGACGAGGCGGCGATCGGCATGATAAACAACAAGACAACCGCCGTCCGCATCATCCCCGCCCCGGGCAAAAAGGTCGGCGACATGGTGGAATTCGGCGGTCTTCTCGGCTCCGCGCCGATTATGCCCGTCCACTCCTGGTCGAGCAGGGATTTCATCAGCCGCGGCGGAAGGATCCCCGCGCCGCTGCATTCTCTCAGAAACTGATATGCCTCCGCAGCTTCTTGTGATAACCGGCCCCACGGCCACGGGCAAGACGCGGCTCGGCGTCGAGGCGGCGCTGAGCCTCGGCGGAGAAGTGGTAAGCGCCGATTCCATGCAGCTATACCGCGGCATGGACATAGGCACGGCCTCCCCCACGCGGGAGGAAATGCGCGGCATAGCGCACCACATGCTCGATATAGCAGGGCCCGACGAAGCCTATTCCGTCTCCCGCTATGTTGAGGAGGCGGGGCAAGTCGTTGACGATATCTTAGCACGCGGCGCGCTGCCGATAGTCGTGGGCGGAACGGGGCTGTACATAGACTCGCTCCTTTCCGGGCGCAGCTTCATGCCCGGTTCCCCCGAGCTGCGCGAAAAGTATTCCGCGCTGTTTGACGAAGTCGGCGGCGAAGAAATGCTCCGTCTGCTCGCGGAATTTGACCCCGAAGCAGCTCAGCGTCTCCACGCCAACGACAAAAAGCGCATCGTCCGCGCCTTCGAGGTTTATTACGCGACGGGAAAATCCATCACCCGCCACAACGAGGAAACGAAGCTCCTGCCCCCGCGCTATTCCTCCGCCACCGTCGCGCTGAGCTTTGAGCGCCGCGAAAAGCTCTATGAGCGCATCGACAGGCGCGTGGACATGATGTTTGCCGAGGGGCTTGAGGCCGAAGTCCGCGCCCTGCTCGAGCGCGGAGTGAGCGATAAGGCCACGGCAATGCAGGCCATCGGCTATAAGGAAACCGCTGCAGCCCTGCGCGGAGAGTGCAGCATGGCGGAGGCCATTGACACGATAAAGCGCGAATCGCGCCGCTACGCAAAGCGCCAGCTTAGCTGGCTATCCTCAAAAAAGGACATACACTGGATACTTTGGGCCGACGAACCCGACTATCCCCGCGCGCTCGAAACAATAAAAAACCTCATGCAAAAATAAAGCTCCATGTAAAATAACGGCAAATTTTGCCATTTCTCTTTTCTTTTTCGACAGCCTTTATGGGAATATATGGTATAATTACATTAGTCGCAGCGGAACCGCGATTTCTTATCCCGCAGCGGCGTAATATATCAATATACTACATAAAGGAGAAGAAAAAATGCAAAGAACGGCAAATTTACAGGACGTATTCCTAAACCGCGCAAGGCGCGAAAGGCTTCCCGTCACGATGTTCCTCGTAAACGGCTTCCAGCTTCGGGGCACGGTCATGGGCTTCGACAGCTTCACCGTCGTCCTCGAATCTGAGGGAAAGCAGCAGTTTATTTACAAGCACGCCATTTCCACGATAGTTCCCGCGCGCCAGATAAGCCTCAGCGAGGAGCCGTAAGCAGACGCAGCCGCAAAGCCCAGGCCCCCGGGCGTCCCGCCGCGCCATCGGCGCGGTCTGCTTTCGCTCCCCTTGGATAAGGGGAGCTGGCGGCGACGCGCTGCGGCGGCGTCTGAGAGGTGGAAGGTTATGGCGAGGGCAGTAGTTATATGGTTGATGCACACCCGGGTTTTGCTGAAATGTAAAAAAAGAGAGGGATGAAAGAGTGAAAAAGAACAGCTTTGCCATAAGGCTCATAGCCGGAATCTTCGTCGTGGCCATTGCGCTCTATGCCGCCGTCTACGCTCTTTCATCCCTCATGAAAACGGAAACGAAGGCGATTGCAACGCAGTATTCCGTGAAGGGCACGATAGACATAAGCGGCATGGTAATAAGAGACGAGGAAACGCTTCTTACATACCACGACTCCGTATATATCCTCACGGAAGACGGCAAGCGAGTCTCAAGGGGCGGCGCCGTCGCAAATATCTACGAAAGCGGAGAAGGGCTCGCGGGCGCAGTACGCCTCCATGAGCTCGAAACGAAGGTAAGCCGCCTTTCCCAGCTAAGCTATTCCGGCGCGGGCTCTCAGGGGCTCGACGGCGAGATTAAAAACGCGATTTTCCGCCTGAAATCCTCTGCGCAGCGCCGCAGACTCACGGATATAGAAAGCCTCACCGTAGACCTCGACGCTCTCCTTCTCACGGCCTCGAACGGCCTTGAGGAAGCGGAACGCAGCCTCGCTGCCGCAAAAAGGGAATACGACTCTCTTTCCCAGAATTCCGGCGCCGTTTACGACGTTATAACCGCCCCCTACTCGGGACTGTTTTCCCGCGCGGTGGACGGCTTTGAGGACGTAACGCCCGAGAAAGCGCTTCAGATGAAACCCTCGGAGCTCGAGGAGCTTATATCGGAAAAGCGCGATAAAAATCCTCTCGCCTTCGGCAAGCTCGTCTACGGCACGAAATGGTACTACGCCGCGCCCGTCTCGTCGGAGGACTGCAAAAAGTTCAGCGTGGGCGACAGCGTGAACATGATTTTCGGCAGATATTACAGCGAGCGCATTGAAATGACCGTCGAGAACATAAGCGAGCCGGAGGGCGGCAAAAAGGTAATGCTCTTTTCCTGCGACAGCTCTCTTGCCGACATTCTCGCAATGCGCGTCCAGTCGGCGGAGATTATTCTAAGCGAGGACGAGGGCATCAGAATCCCGCGTGTTTCCGCAAGAGTGGATGAGGGCGGCGAAACCTACGTTTACGTTCAGACGGGCGTTCGCATAGAGAAGAAAAAGATAGAAATTCTCCATGATATCGGCGATTACTACGTCGTTTCGAGCCAGGAGCTTCGCCCGGGCGATACGGTTATCACCGGCGGAAAAAATCTCTTTGAAGGAAAGGTGATAAGCTGATGGGGCTTATAGAGGATAACGTGCGCGCCGTGCGGGAAAAGATAGCGCGCGCTGCGGAAAAGGCGGGGCGCGAAGCCTCGGAAATAGCTCTCGTCGCGGCGACGAAGATGAACAGCGCCGAGCGGGTGCATGAGGCGGTTTTGGCCGGAGTAGACGCCTGCGGCGAAAACCGCGTTCAGGAGCTTCTTGAAAAATACGAGCTTTCGGCTTATGAGGGAGCGCCGCTCCATTTTATCGGCACGCTGCAAAAAAACAAGGTAAAATACCTTGTGGGCAAGGTTTCGCTCATCCAGTCCGTCGATTCGGCGGAGCTTTGCGCGGCGATAAGCCGCAAGGCGGAATCCCTCGGTCTCGTGCAGGACATTCTCGTCGAGGTAAATATTGGCAGGGAAGAGGCCAAAGGCGGCGTATATCCAGAGGCGCTCGAAGAGCTTCTGGGGCAGGTCTCCGAGCTGCGCGGAGTCCATGTCCGCGGGCTCATGGCTATCCCTCCGAACGTAGAGCTTGACGAGAAGAATTTTGTCTATTTCACGAAAATGCGCAATCTTTTTGTTGACATACGTTCAAAAAAATACGATAATATTAATATTGATATTCTATCTATGGGAATGAGCGGCGATTTTGAATATGCCATTGCCGAAGGCTCCAATATGGTAAGGGTTGGCTCGGCAATTTTCGGAGAGAGAGTATATACTAAGTAAACGGTTTTACATAGTATTACGCATGATTTTGACACACGAAAGGAACATCTGCTATGGGACTTATGGACGGAATCAAAAGGTTTATTGATCCTTACGATTATGACGACAACGAGTACACCTCCGCTTCCTCCCGCCTCGAGCGCACCCCCACCATCCAGAGGGTAAGCACCCCGGAGCCCGAGGAGGAAAAGAAAAACAAGGTCGTGAACATCCACGCCACCACGGCGCTTCAGGTCGTCCTCGTCAAGCCGGACAGGTTTGATAACTGCGCCGAAATAGCAGACCATCTGCGCGAGAAGAGGACCGTCGTCCTCAATCTCGAATCCACGAATAAGGATGTTGCCCGCCGCGTGCTCGATTTTCTCAGCGGCGTCGCCTACGCGCAGGACGGTAAGATTAAAAAGGTTGCCGTAAGTACCTATATCATAACCCCCTATAATGTTGACATTTTGGGCGACCTTATCGACGAGCTCGAAAACAACGGGCTCTACTTTTAAGGAGTGATCTACAGTGCTTACACCGCAGGAGCTTAACGATCAAAGCTTTGCAAAGGCCGTATTCGGCGGTTACGACATGGCGGCGGTAGACAGTTTTCTCGAGGTCGTCTCAAAGGATTATTCCGACCTTTATAAGGAAAACGCAGTCCTCAAAAACAAGCTCAAGGTTCTCGTGGAAAAGGTTGAGGAATACCGCTCCACGGAAGACGCGATGCGGATGGCCCTTCTGAACGCTCAGAAAATGGCGAAGGACATCACGGAGGACGCCGAGCTTAAAAGCAAGGCTCTTATGGACGACGCCGAGCGTTCCGCTCAAAACAAGATCAGAGAATGCCGCAATGAGATCGAGGCCGAGGAAAAGCGTCTTACCCTTGCCAAGGCCAAGACCGCGGAGTTCATAGCAGCTTCAGGCGAGCTCGTCGCCAAGCATGCGGATTTTCTTTCAAAGCTTCAGGAATACGCCCTTCCTCCCGAGGAGGCGAAGCCTCAGCCGCAGCCCGTGCAGCCCGAGGAAGCGCAGGGCCAGCAGGCGGACAAGATTGAAAAGACCGTCGCGCAGATAATCGAGCGCTCCATGTCGGAACAGCCCCCCGCGGAAGCGGAAGAGGCGCCCGCGGCGCAGGAAGCAGCCGGCGAAAACACCGACGATACGCGCGTTTTCACCCCCGCCCCCAAGGACGCGGAGGAAAACCGCAAATCCAAATTTGAATTCGTAAACCTCCAGTTCGGCAGCGATTACGACGCCACAAAATAACGGAAATTTCAAGAGGGTATTGCCTTTTCGCGAGGGCAATACCCCTTGTCAGCATAAACGAAGGGACGAACTATCACTATGCCTCAGGATTATAATTCCACCATAAACCTCCCAAAATCCGATTTTCCCATGCGCGCATCCCTCCCGAAAAGGGAGCCGGACATGCTCGCCTCATGGTATGAGGAAAAGCTTTATGAAGAAATTCTCAAACGCAACGAGGGCAAGCCCTCCTTCATCCTCCATGACGGACCTCCGTTCTCCAACGGTTACATCCACATGGGTACGGCGCTGAACAAATGCCTCAAGGACTTTATCGTCCGCTATAAGAACATGTCCGGCTTCCGCGCGCCCTACGTTCCCGGCTGGGATAACCACGGAATGCCCATAGAAAGCGCCATCATCAAGCAGAATAAGCTTGACCGCAAGAAAATGTCCATCCCGGAGTTCCGCAACGCCTGCCATGACTTTGCGGAGAATTTTGTTAACATCCAGATGGGGCAGTTCAAGCGTCTCGGCGTCCTCGGCGACTGGGATCATCCTTACCTCACGATGAAGCCCGAGTTCGAGGCCGAAGAGGTCCGCGTTTTCGGCGAGATGTACGAAAAGGGCTACATCTACAAGGGCAAGAAGCCCGTTTATTGGTGCACGCACGACGAGACGGCGCTTGCCGAGGCGGAGATCGAATACGCCGAGGACGAGTGCGAGTCCATCTTCGTAAAATTCGCCGTTGAGGACGATAAGGGCAAGCTCGCCAAGTATGCCGACCTTTCCAGGACCTATTTCGTCATCTGGACCACCACTACCTGGACCATCCCCGGCAACCTCGCCATCAGCCTCAACGCCGACATAGACTATGTTCTCGCAAAAGCTCCGAACGGCGAAGTTTACATCTTCGCGAGGGAGCGCATGGAGCACATTCAGAAGGTCTCCGGCATCGAAAGCTTCGAGATTCTCGCCGAAATGAAGGGTTCGGAGTTCGAGCTCATGACGGCGAAGCACCCGCTGTACGACCGTTCGAGCGTCATCCTCAACGGCGACCACGTAACGCTCGACGCCGGTACCGGCTGCGTACACACCGCGCCCGGCCACGGCCATGAGGACTATGAGATCTGCCGCCGTTACGACGCTTCCGGCAAGACGAATATCGGCATAATCGTCCCCGTGGACGACAGGGGTATCCTCACGGACGAGGCGGGCCAGTTCTCCGGCCTGCATTACTCCAAGGCCAACGCCGTTATTTTCGACGCTCTCAAGGATTGCGGCGCGCTCCTCGCCAGCGAAAAGATTACCCACCAGTACGCCCACTGCTGGCGCTGCAAGGAGCCCATCCTTTACCGCGCTACCGACCAGTGGTTCTGCTCCGTCGAGGCGTTTAAAGACAGAGCCTGCGCCGTTTGCGACAATATCACATGGATCCCCGACTGGGGCCATGACAGAATAGTAGGCATGGTGAATGACCGCGCGGACTGGTGCATTTCCCGCCAGCGCCATTGGGGTCTTCCCATCCCCGTCTTCTATTGCGCGGACTGCGGCAAGCCCATCTGCACGAAGGATACCATCGAAAGAATCGCCGAAATCTTCGCCGAAAAGGGCTCCAACGCATGGTTCGAGCTGGACGCCTCCGAGCTTATCCCCGAGGGCTTTGCCTGCCCGCACTGCGGCGCGAAGTCCTTCACCAAGGAGACCGACACGCTCGACGGCTGGTTCGATTCAGGCTCCTCGCACAGAGCCTCGCTCAAAAAGAACAACCCCGCCGAGTGGCCCGCGGACATGTACCTTGAGGGCGGCGACCAGTACAGAGGCTGGTTCCAGTCCTCCCTGCTCACGAGCGTCGCGACCACGGGCGAAGCCCCGTACAAGACCGTCCTCACCCACGGCTGGACGGTGGACGGCGAGGGCCGCGCCATGCACAAGAGCCTCGGCAACTCCATCACGCCCGATGAGCTCATCCCGAAATACGGCGCAGACCTCCTGCGTCTCTGGGCCGCTTCCTCCGATTATCACCTGGATATGCGCTGCTCCGACGCCATTTTCAAGCAGCTTTCCGATAAATACCTCAAGATAAGAAACACCGCCAAGTACATCCTCGGCAACCTTGCCGGCTTCGACGCGAACGCTCCCGTCCCCTTCGCGGAGATGGAGGAGCTCGACAAATGGGCCGTTTCCCGCATGAACGCCCTCGTCGAAAAGTGCCTCGCCGCCTACGAAAGATACGAGTTCCACGTCCTAACCTACGCCATCCATAATTTCTGCGTAGTCGATATGTCGAATTTCTATCTCGACATCATAAAGGACAGGCTCTACTGCGAGGAAACTAACGGCAAGCTCCGCAGGAGCGCTCAGACGGCCATCTACATGATCCTCGACGCTATGGTGCGCCTGCTCGCGCCCATCCTCGCCTTCACCTCCAACGAGATATGGCTGGAAATGCCCCACGCGAAGGGCGACGATGCGCGCCACGTTATGCTAAACGATATGCCGCGCGTCAACCCCGCCTACGTTCTCTCCGAGGAAACGGCGCAGAGCTGGGACAAGGTAATCGCCCTGAGGAACGACGTTAACAAGGCTCTTGAGCTTGCCCGCGCCGAAAAGGTCATCGGTAAGCCGCTCGACGCCGAAATAAGCCTCTTCTTCCCCGACGAGAAGACCGCCGAGGCCTTCAAGAATTACGATCTCAAGACCATCTTCATCGTCTCCGCCGTGGAAACCGCCGTCGGCGGCGGCGAGGGCCACAAGGGCGAGCAGAGCGGCGTCACCGTCAAGGTCAGCCCCTCCGAGGCTCCTAAGTGCGAGCGCTGCTGGGCGCATGACAGCGCAGTTAACGAAGCGGGTCTCTGCCCGCGCTGCGCCTCCGTTTTGAAGAATATGTAAGCAGCCGCGCAACACGCGGATAGAAAAAGCGGCGTTATCCTTAACGCCGCTTTTTCTCCTTTTCCCCTTTCTTTCAATTTTCCGGAGGGTGCGTCCCGTCCGGCTTGGGAGGCAAGTATGATTTATTTTCTCATATCCGCCCTTATCATCGCAGGCGACCAGTTTTTTAAGCACTGGATCGTCGGGGCTCTGTCAGAAGGCACTTCAATGAAGCTTCTGCCGGGCATTATAAAGCTCACCTACGTCCGCAACGATGGAATTTCCTTCGGTGCGCTCAAGGGCATGACTATACCCGTTATTATCTTCACTGTGATAATCTGCGCCTTTATTATCTGGGCGCTCGCAGCGAAGCGCTTTAAAAACGTCGGTGAAAAGCTCGGCGCGGGGCTCGTTCTCGGCGGTGCGATAGGCAATCTCATAGACCGCGTCGTGAACGGCTACGTCGTGGATATGTTTCAGCCGGAGTTTGTTAATTTCGCAATTTTTAACATTGCGGATATAGCCATCACCGGCGGATGTCTAATATTCTGCATTGCATTCCTCGTGGGCGATATACGCGCGAGGCGTGAGCTCATGGCTTATAAATCACGGAAGCGCGACGAGGCCGCGGAAAAAACGCTCATGGAAGCACTCTCCGCCTTCAAGCCCCAAAACGCCGAGGCCGCGGAAGCAGCAGAAGAAACGACGGAGCAGGAACAAGCGGTTGAAGCGACGGACGGGCAGCCGGACGAATCCGATCTGGAGGCGGAGACTGAATGCGCTGCAGAGGAAGCCCCCGGCGAAAACGAGGCGTGACTTGAACCCGCCGCTCCCGAAGCGCCCACCGAAGCCTCAGAAACCGAAGCATCCGCAGACGCTGATGAGCCTGAAACCGCAGCGCCGCAGGAGGAAGACGATGCTTCTTCGGATAATAGCTGACGCGGACTGCGCCGGCGAGCGGCTCGACAGCTTCCTCGCCAAAAAAATCGAAAACACCAGCCGCAGCGCCGTCCAGCAGCTTATTGACGCGGGCTGTGTAACTCTTGAAAGCGGCAAAGCCGTAAAAAGCTCGCTCAAAGTCACAGGCGGCGAGCTTTTCCTCGTCGAAATCCCCGAAGCCCCCGAAAACGCGGGGCTAACCGCGCAGGACATCCCGCTCGACATTGTATTTGAGGACGCCGACCTCATCGTCGTGAACAAGCCCAAGGGTCTCGTCGTCCATCCCGCGCCCGGGCATGAGGACGGTACGCTCGTAAACGCCCTGATGTTCCATTGCGGCGACAGTCTTTCCGGCATAGGCGGCGAGCTGCGCCCCGGCATAGTCCACCGCATAGACAAGGACACCTCCGGCCTGCTCATAGCCGCGAAGAACGATTTTGCCCACCGCGCGCTGAGCGCCCAGCTAAAGTCGCGCAGCCTCTCCCGCGTTTACGAGACCATCGTGCGCGGCAAAATGCGCGAGGAGGCGGGCACGATAGACGCGCCCATAGGCCGCCACCCCACCGAGCGCAAGAAAATGGCGGTAACGGACAGAAATTCCCGCTCCGCCGTGACGCATTATGAGCTCATAGCGCAGTACCCCGGCTACGCGCATCTGCGCTGCCGCCTCGAAACGGGCCGCACGCACCAGATAAGGGTCCATCTCGCCTACATCGGTCATCCCGTCGTGGGCGACGCGGTTTACGGCTCGAAAAAGCCGGAACTGGGGCTCGACAGCCAGTGCCTCCACGCCCGCGCGATTAAATTCATCCACCCGCGCACGAACGAGGAAATGCGCTTTGAAACGGAACTCCCGGACTATTTCACCCAGGTTCTCGCCAAGCTCTGCGCAAAAAATCAATAGTTTCAAAGCTCTCAATGGAGGAGCGCGGAGCGCAAAGTCGCCGCGCCCCTCCGTTATTTTTTTCGCAACCGCTTGAAAAATCCTGCCGTGGGTGCTATCATATGGTTATATAGTACTAACAAAAGTTATATGGCTATAACTGCGAGGCCAGGTCGCGCAGCGCAAATCGGAGGTCTTAATATGATAAAAACCACCGTCGGCATCGACGGCATGATGTGCTCCATGTGCGAGGCCCATATAAGCGACCTTATCAGGAAAACGGTTCCCGCCGTGAAAAAGCTCGCCGTATCGCGCAAAAAGAAGGAAGCGAGCTTCGTTTCCGACGAAGCGCCGGACGCGGAACGCCTTCGTGCCGCCATCGCCGAAACGGGCTACACCTGTCTTTCAATAACAAGCGAGCCCTACGTAAAGCGCGGCCTTTTCGGGCGCGGATAACTCTAAAATCTCAGCCGCAAGGCTGAAAAAAGATATAGGAGGAATTAAAAGTATGAACAACATCGGTAAAATCGCGCTTTTTGCAGGCGGAGTTCTTTTCGGCTCTGCGGGTTTCAAGCTGCTTGGCAGCCGCGACGCTCGCAAGGCTTACTCCCACGTCACGGCGGCTGCGCTTCGCTGCAAGGACAGCGTGATGCGCGGCGTCGAGCTTGTGCAGGACAACTGCTCCGACATTTTGGCCGACGCCAAAACCATAAACTCCGAGCGTGAAAAAGCCGCCGAGGAGAAATTCATCGAAAACGACGTGACTGAAGAATGAGGTTCCGGATCCTGCACGAATCGCCCAACAGGGTTCGCCTTCGCGCCGACCAAAGGAGCATGACCGACGCCCAGGCCGAGCTGCTCGACGCATGGCTTCGCAGCCGCGCAGACGTCGACCAGGTGACCGTTCACGAGCGCAGCCTGTGCGTCATAATCCTCTTTCACGGCGACAGGGCGGAGCTTTACGCGGCGCTTGCGGCTTTCTCCTATGAAAAGGCGGCAGACGCAGGGCTCAGCCCAATCGGGCCAAACCGTGCTATGAACCGCAGGTACAAGGAAAAGCTCGTTTTCCTTGCGCTGAGCCATTACGCCAAAAAGCTCCTGCTTCCGCCGCCCGTAAGGCTCGTTCTCAGCGTCGCGCTGGCCCTCCCGCGCATATTCAGGGCGCTGAAAACCTTGCTGAGCGGCCATATCAACGTGGACGTGCTCGACGGCGTCGCCATCGCCGTGTCGCTCCTGACGGGCGACTTCAAGACGGCAAGCTCCGTCCGTTTCCTGCTGCGGCTCGGTGAAACTCTCGACGAATGGACGCACAAGCGCTCGGTGGACGACCTTGCGCGCTGCATGGCGCTGCAAACGGACAAGGTCTGGCTCCTTGACGAAAACGGCGAACAGAGCGCCGCCGACGCCCGTTCCGTCCGCCCCGGCGACATGATAGTCGTCCACACGGGGCACGTTCTGCCCTTCGACGGCATTATCGAGCGCGGCGAGGTAATGCTCAATCAGGCCTCGCTCACGGGCGAGTCCGTCCCTGTGGCAAAGCGCCCGGGCTGCGCCGTCTACGCGGGCAGCGTGCTTGAGGAGGGCAACTGCGTCCTTCGCGTGACGAGCGCGGCGGGCGAGAACCGCTATGACCGCATCGTCCGCATGATAGAGGATTCCGAGCGCCTGAAATCCAGCGTCGAGGGCCGCGCCTCAAGTCTCGCTGACAGGCTCGTTCCTTGGTGCCTCGGCGCGAGCGCCCTTACCTTCCTTCTCACGCGGAACGCGGCGCGCGCCGTTTCCGTCCTCATGGTGGACTTTTCCTGCGCGCTCAAATTATCCATGCCGCTCAGCGTTCTTTCCGCGATGCGCGAGGCAGGACGGCATAAGATAACCGTTAAGGGCGGCAGGTTCATGGAACTAATAAGCCAGGCAAGCACTGTTATCTTCGACAAAACCGGCACTCTCACCCGCGCCTGCCCAGGCGTCGCGCAGGTAGTCCCCTTCCATGGGGAGGACGCGAATGAAATGCTGCGCGTGGCAGCCTGTCTCGAGGAGCATTTCCCCCATTCCGTCGCAAACGCCGTCGTACGCGCCGCGCACGAGCTGGGTCTCGACCATATCGAGATGCACAGCGAGATAGAATATGTCGTCGCGCACGGTATCTCCACGAGAATAGGCGAAAAGCGCGCGATAATCGGCAGCAGCCACTTCGTCTTTGAGGACGAGGGCGTCCGCCTGAGCCCCGGCGACGAGGAACGCTTCTCCGCGCTTTCCCAGGCCTTTTCATGGCTGTATCTGGCGATAGACGGCGTACTCAGCGCCGCAATAGCCATTTCCGACCCGCTCCGGCCGGAGGCGAGGGAAACCATTTCTCTTCTCCATGAGGCGGGCATAACAAAAGCCGTCATGCTCACCGGCGACAGCAAAAACACCGCCGCGGCGATTGCCGAACAGCTCGGGACAGACGACTTCCGCGCGGAGGTTCTGCCGGAGGACAAGGCGCAGTATATCCGCGAGGAGCAGGCCGCCGGACGCAAGGTGATAATGATAGGCGACGGGATAAACGACACGCCCGCCCTTTCCCTCGCCGACGTCGGCATAGCCGTGGGCAGCGGCGCGAGCATTGCGCGCGAGGTTTCGGACATAACCATTGCGGCGGAGGATCTTCGCGAGCTTGTCTATCTGAAAAAGCTTTCCGACCGGCTTATGAAGCGCATCAACCGTAATTATCGCTTCGTGATGCTCTTCAACGGCCTTCTGATCGCGCTCGGCGCGTTTGGCGTTCTCCCTCCGGCAGCTTCGGCGATTCTTCACAACAGTTCCACCCTTTTACTGAGTCTGAATTGCATGACCGAGCTGCTCGGAGGCGAAGGCCAATTCAACGAAAGGATGCTTCCGTCATGAAAATGCACCGTTTCTTTGCATGGGCGACAGTTTTCTGCTTTGTGCTTACGATAATCACGGGCTATCGCCGGAAATAAATCCGGAAGCAGCCCCTACGCCTCGCTTTTGCGGCGTTTGGGTATGGTTATCATGAGGACGATGTCGCTCTCCGTCTCGCTTTTATCCACCTGCGCCTCCACGCCGGAGCTTCGCATTATCCCGAGGCCCCGGTCGAGACTGTTGAGAAAAAGGCGGACGTCTTTGATAATATAGTTCGATTTGCCGCGCGCGGGGCTTTTCCCGGGCGCGGCTTCGTTTTCGTTTTCGCGCAGCAGCCCCTCTATGTAGGCCTCGGACTCCGTCACGGTGAGCGAATGGATTATCATCTGCTCCAGTGCCTTCTGCCGCAGCTCCTCCGTGGGCAGGCGCAGCAGGGCGCGCGCGTGGCGCTCCGTGAGGCTCGATTCGCGCAGGACGTAGAGGATTTCCGGCGAAAGGCGCAGCAAACGCAGCTTGTTCGCCACGGCCGACTGTGAGCGGCTTATGCGCTTAGCCAGCTCTTCCTGCGTCATGCGGTATTCGTTTATGAGCCGCGCAAGCCCCTCCGCCTCCTCTATGTAGCTCAGGTCGCGCCGCTGGATGTTCTCAATGAGCGCGATGACTGACGAATCCTCGCCGCTGAGCTCCATTATTATGCACGGCACCTCGCGCAGCCCGGCGAGCTTCGCCGCCCGCAGACGCCTTTCCCCCGCGATAAGCTCGAAGCAGCGCCCGCAGCGCCGGACGCTCAGCGGCTGGATTATGCCGTATCGCGCGATGCTCTCCGAAAGTTCCTCCAGCGCCTCGCTGTCAAAAATCCTGCGCGGCTGCTTCGGATTCGGAACAATGTCATATACCGGGACGCTCACAACGCGCTGGTTCTCAATGAGTCCCGCTTTTTTCGTCATTTGCATTATGTTACGCCTTCTTTCCTTGCTGTTTCCCGAAAAATCAATATTTCGCAGCATTAACATATATTTACAGCGTGATTTTAACCCTAAGCGGCAGAAAATAAGGGCGAAGCGCGTCGAAGCGTTTGTTATACTAATATTCAATTAAAAGAAGAAACGGATATGCGAACAGGTTTCGCGTCAGGCGAGGCGGGCTTCGCAGAGCATAATGAATATATATGGTCAAGAAGCCCAACGAAGCATGGCGCGAAACCTGCCGCATAGATTTTCTGATTTTAATTGAATATTAGTATCAGGAGAGTTGAACCTTAGGCAAAATAAAAATCGCCCGAGAACGGTTCCCAGGCGATTTTCGGAAAACAAATGATTCGATTATTGCTCGTAGCCGTGAGCTTCCTGAAGGATGGTATCCTTGACCTTCATGAGTCTCGTGGTATTGGCGCGCTCATTTTCCTCGAGCTTCATCGTAATGAATTTGATTGTCTGCTGCATCTCGGGAATCATTACGTACTCGAGCGCATTGACTCTGCGGCGCGTTTTTTCTATTTCCTGCGCGAGGAGCTGCATGGTCTTTTCGATGCGCGCAAGCTCCAGCATATCCTTGAAGGTCTGCGAGAACATACCTATTGCGTCGTCCAGCTCGCCCGAGGTCATCGCGTAGCTGTACGGGAAAATCTCGGATGGATCCTCGCTTCTCTCGCGGAAGGTATAGGCGGGGACGTTTACGCTCATTACGTTTTTAAGCTCCATGCCCACGTCCACGCTCTGCTTCGAGTAAAGCAAAGCCTGCTCCAGCATGTCCGGGGACATGACGGAGGACGCGGCGCTCATAGCGCGCATAGCCTCTGCCAGACCGGCCTCGACCTTTTGGCGGAGCTCCTTATTCTGCTTGATTATGAGCATGAACTGGCGCATAAGCTCGTCTCGTTTATCCTTCAGGAGCTTATGGCCGCGCGTTGCGGTTTTCAGGCGCGCCTTGGTGCGGTTAAGCTCCATGCGCGTGGGTTTAATGCTTGCGGAAGCCATACTTTCGCCTCCCGATAATTATTGTGCGCCGGTTTTGGGCATATACTTGTCGATATACTCTTCCTTGATACGCTTGAGTTCCGTTCTCGGCAGGATGGAAAGGAGCTTCCAGCCGATGTCGAGCGTTTCCTCAATGCTTCTGTTCGTGGACGAGCCCTGACCGATATACTCGTTTTCAAAGGCTTCGGCGAACTTTGCAAAGAGCTTATCCGTATCCGAAAGGGCGGCTTCGCCGAGTATCGTCATGAGCTCGCGGGCGTCCTTACCGGCGGAATACGCAGCGAAGAGCTGGTTCATCGTGCCGGAATGGTCCTCGCGCGTCTTCCCTTCGCCGATACCCTTATCTTTAAGACGGGAAAGCGAAGAAGAAACGTCGATAGGCGGAAGGACGTTCTTGTTGTAAAGCTCGCGCGAGAGGATAATCTGACCCTCCGTGATGTAACCCGTAAGGTCGGGGATTGGGTGGGTGATATCGTCCTCGGGCATGGTAAGGATGGGTATCATGGTGATGGAGCCCTCCTTGCCTATTCTGCGTCCGGCGCGCTCATACATCGTAGCAAAGTCGGTATAAAGGTAACCGGGATAGCCGCGGCGTCCGGGCACTTCCTTCTTAGCGGCGGAAATTTCGCGCAGAGCCTCGGCGTAGTTCGTGATGTCGGTGATGATGACGAGAACGTGCATGCCCTTTTCAAAGGCGAGGTACTCAGCCGCGGTAAGCGCCATACGAGGCGTAGCAATACGCTCGACGGCGGGGTCGTTGGCAAGGTTCGTGAAGAGAACCGTTCTGTCGATAGCGCCCGTTATCTTGAACTCCTGAACGAAATACTCAGACTCCTCGAAGGTGATACCTACGGCTGCGAAAACGACGGCGAAGGGCGAATCCGTGCCGCGAACCTTAGCCTGACGCGCTATCTGCGCGGCGAGACTCGCGTGCGGAAGGCCGGAGCCGGAGAAAATGGGCAGCTTCTGGCCTCTTACAAGGGTGTTCAGTCCGTCGATAGCGCTGATTCCCGTCTGGATGAACTCGGAGGGATAGTCGCGCGCGGCGGGGTTCATGGGGAGGCCGTTAATGTCGAGATACTTCTCAGGGAGGATGTCCGGGCCGCCGTCAATGGGCTTGCCCATACCGTCGAAGACTCGGCCGAGCATATCCTCGGAAACGCCGAGCTCGAGGCTATGGCCGAGGAAACGAACCTTGCTCTCGGCAAGGTTAATGCCGGTGGAGCTTTCAAAAAGCTGAACGACGGCTCTGTCCTTATTGACCTCAAGAACCTTGCAGCGTCTTTTTTCGCCGTTGGGGAGCTCGATCTCCGCGAGCTCGTCGTAGGCAACGCCCTCGACGTTTTTAACGATCATAAGAGGGCCGTTTACTTCCTGTATGGTTTTATATTCCTTAATCAATCCTGCTCGCCTCCCGCCGCTATCTGGTTAATCTGCTCGGCCATATCCTTCTCGATCTGGTCGTATACCTCAAGGTATTTATTCGCCGGAACGGTCTTCGCGCGGGCGATTTTCTCTTTTGCCTCGATCTTGATGAGGCGTTCGAGCTCTGCACCGTCGGCGATGGCCTTGCGGCAAAGGGTATCGTAATTGAGGATCATGGCAAGCATACGGGCCTGTCTAACATACTCGGAATAGTTGTCTATATCCACGAAGGCGTTCTGCTGAAGGAAGTCTTCTCTTATCATCTTGGAGGTTTCAAGGGTGAGTCTGTCCTCGGCGGAAAGGGAGTCCTGACCGACGAGCTTGACGATTTCCTGAAGCTCCGATTCCTTCTGAAGCATCGCGGCGGTCTTCTCTCTGTTTTCGAGGAAGCTCTTGCCGTAATTCTTCTCATACCAGGGGCGAAGATTGTCGATATAGAGCGAATAACTGTTCATCCAGTTTATCGCCGGGAAGTGGCGGGCATGGGCGAGGCTTGCGTCGAGGCCCCAGAAGACCTTGACTATACGCAGCGTCGCCTGAGAAACAGGCTCGGAGGTATCACCGCCCGGAGGGGAAACGGCGCCGATGGCCGTAAGCGTACCCTCGCGCTCCTCGCCGCTCTGGCAGATAACGCAGCCCGCTCTTTCATAGAACTGGGCAAGGCGGGAGGAAAGGTATGCCGGGTAACCTTCTTCACCGGGCATCTCTTCGAGACGGCCCGACATCTCACGCAGGGCCTCGGCCCAACGGGAGGTGGAGTCGGCTATAATGGCGACGTCGTAACCCATGTCGCGGTAATACTCGGCGATGGTGATGCCGGTATAGATGGAGGCTTCACGGGCCGCAACGGGCATATCGGATGTATTTGCGATAAGGACGGTTCTCTTCATGAGGCTCTCGCCCGTGCGCGGGTCCTGCAGCTCGGGGAACTCCATGAGAACGTCCGTCATTTCGTTTCCGCGCTCGCCGCAACCGATGTAGACGACGACGTCCACGTCCGACCATTTCGCAAGCGCATGCTGAACGACGGTCTTGCCGCTTCCGAAGGGGCCGGGAACCGCCGCCGTGCCGCCCTTTGCGATGGGGAACATCGTGTCTATGACGCGCTGGCCGCTGCAAAGCGGGACGCAGGGCAGAGTCTTCTGCTTATAGGGTCTGTTCTTACGGACAGGCCACTTCTGCATAAGGGTGATTTCCTTGGTTTCGCCGCTGTCGGTCTTGACCTTGGCGATAGTCTGCGTAACGGTGTAGGAGCCGTCCGCTATCTCGGTAAGCTCGCCCTCGATGCCGTGCGGGACCATGACCTTGTGAAGAAGAGCCGTAGTCTCCTGAACGGTTCCGATTATGTCGCCGCCGGTGACTCTCGTTCCGGCAGCGGCTGTCGCCTTGAACTCCCAGACCTTCTTGCGGTCAAGAGCCGGAACATCTATACCTCTGGCGATGGTCTCTCCGGCGAGGGCTCTTATCTCGGTAAGAGGACGCTGGATACCGTCGTAAATATTTTCGAGAAGGCCGGGGCCGAGCTCCACGGAAAGCGGAGCGCCCGTGGTAACGACCTCGGCGCCGGGCGCAAGGCCGGAGGTTTCTTCGTAGACCTGAATGGAGGCGCTGTCCCCGGTCATGTTGAGGATTTCGCCTTTAAGTTTATTTTCGCCGACGAGAACAACGTCCGCCATGCTGGCGTCCGCCATGTTTTCGGCTACGACAAGCGGGCCGGAAACCTTGACTATTCTGCCGCTCATATGTTGACCAATCCTTTCATTAGAGAATGCCCGAACCGACGGCGCGCTCAACCGCAGAACTAAGCGCCGACATTCCGAGTCCAAGCGAGCCGTTTCTCGACGGAATGAGGATCACCGCGGGAACAACATCGTCCTTATGGCGGTTTATCTCATCCATCATGCCCTGAGCAAGCTCCTCCGTTATATAGATTATAGCGTAGAGGTCGCTTTCCTTTGCAAGGCGGTGAAGCATGCCTTTGGCTTCCTCGCTGCTCTCCGCGCTGAAAACGTCCAGTCCGAGAGCCTTAAAGCCGTTAACGCTGTTTTTATCGCCTATTACGGCAATTTTATAGCCGTTCATTATAGCCCCTCTCTCAGACGCTTGCGCGTAGTGTCCGCGGGAATACCCGCATACTGCCCTGCCATCACGATTCTGATGGCCTTGATCTCCGCTTCAACGGCACATAGATAGCCGATGAGCGGTTTTTCGCCGAAAGCGGAAAGCTTAGCGTCGGCGATATAAATGTTCAGAGCGTTATCGCATAGGCGCTCAAACTCGGTAAGCTTACCGCCGTTTACAATGTTTTTACCCTCAGCCGCCGCAGAAGCGAGCGCCGTAGAGGAATAAAGGTCAATCGCCGCCTCGGGTGATGCGAGGGAAGCGTCGATATAATTGCACTTTACGTTTCCGCCCTCAATAAGACAACGCTTAATGAAGCTCTCGTCCTTCTTCATTCTGAAGGAGCGAACAAGGCTTCTGAGGTTTACGCAGTCAACGGAAAGGCGGGCATAGCCCATCAGGAAATCGCTGCCAACGGCCTTTGCCGCCTCGATAGATTCCTTGTAATAAGCCTTATCAAGGGCAAAGTCCGCAAGCTGAGGATCTCCTGTACGCGCGAGGGTATCGTTAGCCTCTGCGATAGCGTCGGCAAAGGTCTTGGGCAGAGCGGAAAGCCGCCCTTCCACGAAGATTGCCTTCAGCGCCTCCGGGCTGAACCTTCCCGCTCCCGAAAGAAGTTCCGAGGCGTTGGTGCCGGTTGCGGAGGATTTTATAAGGACCTTTGCGTTATGATAATCGTAGCGAATCCTGAACATATCCACCACGCCGACGTTCGGGGCAAGCTTTCCCATATCGGCAAACGCCTCGTCGCGTTTCTGCGAAAGAAGCTTTTCAAGAGAGTCGGGGCTTTTGTCCTCAGGGCTCCAGCCCGCCTCCTCGAGAACCTTTATGGCCTCCTCGGGGGAACGGGAGGCAAGCATTCTTTCTATGCGCTCGGCGCCGATCATGCTGTTTTCCTTGGCATGTACATAAGCGGACAGATAAAGATATTCAGTGTCTTTGATTTTCTTTCCCGCCAAAATACAAACCCCCTTTATAGCGAAAGATACGCGGAAATATTACTCGAACAGAATTCTCGCGACTTCGCCGGAAAGCTCGTTCCGGCGCAGGTCGATAAGCGTCTCAATGCTGCAATTTGTCTCGATTTTTCCGTTTGAGAGGATAAGTCCGCCGGAAATGTTTCTCGTTTCGTCGGAAAGCGTAAGCTCTCCGGTTTTCCCGTCTGCCTTGAGAGCGGCGTTTGCCGCGGAGACGAGCTCTTCGCCGCACTTATCGCGGTCAGCGGAAGAAAGAACAATCTTTTCTCTGCCGGTGGCAGAGGCCTGAACAGCGAGCGAAACGAGGAATTTCACATACTCTCCCTTCGGAAGCTCGGCAAGCTTTTTGCCCGCTCCCTCAAAGGCGGCGGAAACCATCTCCTGCTTGAGCTGAAGCATACGCTTCTTGGACTCCGTCTGAGCGCTGTTCTTGCTGAGCTCTACAAGACGTTCCGCCTCAAGCTTACCCTCGGAGACGATTTTCCAGTAGGTGTTCTGCGCCTTCTCCTTGTATCCGGCAAGGATCTCGCCGCATTGAGCCTTTGTCGCCGCCTCGGTGGCTCTCATTTCCGCAAGCGCATCGGTTTTTATGCGTTCTGTAATTTTCTCGATCCCGTTCATAAAATCATTCCAATCAGTTTGAGATGAGTATAAGCAATCATTAAGCGATAACGATTCCGTTAATCATGAGGAAGGATACGAGCAGCGAAAGGATCGCGTAGAACTCGACCATGACGCAGAAAAGGATGCCCTTGGACCAGTCGTCGGGCTTCTTGGCGAGGATGCCGATACCGGAGGCAGCGACACGGCCCTGAGCAATAGCGGAAAGAAGTCCGCCGAGAGCCATGGGAAGGCAGGCGAAGAAAATCTGCCAGCCGCAGGCGGTGCTCATGCCGGAGGCAAGACCTCCTCCGAGGATGCCGACCTTCGAGGCGACGAGGAACCAGATAACGAGGCCGTAAAGACCCTGAGTACCGGGAAGAACCTGAAGAATCATGGATTTACCGAATTTGGAAGGATCTTCGGAAACGACGCCGCTGGCCGCTTCACCGGCGATGCCGGTACCCTTAGCGGAACCTACGCAGGAAAGACCGACAGCAAGGCTGCCTCCGAAAAGCGCTAATGCGAGACCTCCAAAAGCTTCTATCAACATTTTATTTTTCCTCCTTGACAATTTGTGTATATTTTGTTTTAAAATTAAACGGTTTGAATGCGCGTCCGCCCTCTTCGTAGAATTTTCCGAAGAATTCAAGATATTGCAGACGGGCCGCGTGGACGAAGGTTCCTATTATGTTTATCGCCATGTTGAAAAGCTGCGTCACGACGAAGATCAAAAGGAACACAATCAGGCCGACTATCCTTGACGGGACTGCGCCGCCGGCCATATTGCCGAGCATATTGAAAACCTGGGCTATAACGCTGCCGGCGAGCATGAGCGCCATAAGACGG
>JAEEUX010000210.1 GCA_016290695.1 Oscillospiraceae bacterium | reverse complement strand
CGGCTTCGCCGCGATTGGATTATTTGATAATGCAATATGGTTAAGAGTTGTTCGGTAGGGAACGCCGTCCCCGGCGTTCCGGTTGTGGGCAGTGCGATTGACGCGAGGCAGTGATGTGGCTGCGGCGCGGCAATCTGTGGGCCGGGGGCTTGCCCCCGGCGTGGCAGTTGGGGGTTTGTGATGTGTAAGCAGACCGCGCTTTGCGCGGCGGGCGGTCGAGGGCGCCCGCCCCTACAGTATAGGTTTTAGTTTTATCAACCATATGACATTGTTGCAAAATCGTGGTGCCATGCCTGGGGCAAGCCCCAGGCCCACATTGCTGCGGTGCAACCATTTGACATGTTATTAAATCGTAGTGCGTGCTTGCGGAGCGTCGGGGACGACGCTCCCTACAGTACAGGATTTTTACAATTATCAACCATATGACATTGTTGCAAAATCATAGTGCCATGCCTGGGGCAAGCCCCAGGCCCACATGGCTGCGGTGCAATCATATGACACTGTTGCAAAAGCATAGTGCTATGCCGGGGGCAAGGCCCAGCCCCACAGCTTAAATATCCAGATTCACGACGTATTTTGCGTTCTGCTCTATCCACTCGCGGCGCGGCTCGACCTCCTCGCCCATGAGGACGGTGAAAATCTGGTCGGCGGCGACGGCGTCGTTTATCGTGATGCGGCGCAGGCTGCGCTGCTCGGGGTCCATCGTGGTGCTCCAAAGCTCCTCGGGGTCCATTTCGCCGAGGCCCTTGAAGCGGGAGATATCGACCTTCGTGTTCGGGTTATCGCCGCGCAGCTCGGCGGAAATTTTGTCGCGCTCCTCGTCGGAATAGGCGACGCGCTGCGTCTTGCCCTTTTGCAGCTTATAAAGCGGCGGGACGGCGGAATAAACGTAGCCGTTCTCGATGAGCGGGCGCATATAGCGGAAGAAGAAGGTGAGCAGCAGCGTGCGGATATGCGAGCCGTCCACATCGGCATCGGCCATGATGATAATTTTGTGGTAGCGGAGCTTCTCGATGTTGAATTCGTCGCCGATGCCCGCGCCGAGCGCGACGATGAGCGGGTAAAGCTTATCGTTGCCGTAAATCTTGTCGGCGCGCGACTTCTCGACGTTCAGCATCTTGCCCCACATGGCGAGGATCGCCTGAAAACGGCTGTCGCGCCCCTGAATGGCGGAGCCGGCCGCGCTGTCGCCCTCGACGATGTAGATTTCGCAAAGCGAGGGGTCGCGCTCGTTGCAGTCCTGCAATTTATCGGGCATCTGTCCGGATTCGAGGCCGGTTTTGCGGCGGACGCTTTCGCGCGCCTTCCTCGCCGCCTCGCGCGCGCGGTTAGCCGTGAGCGCCTTGTCGATTATCGCCTTGCCCGCGGCGGGGTTCTCCTCGAGGAAAGTTTCAAGCGCCTCGGAGACGATGTTATTCACGAGGGTTCGCATTTCGCTGTTGCCGAGCTTGGCCTTCGTCTGACCCTCGAACTGCGCGTCCGTGAGCTTGACGGAGATGACGCAGGTGAGACCCTCGCGGCAGTCCTCGCCCGAAACCTTATCGTCGCCCTTTAAAAAGTTCATCTTCTTGCCGTAATTGTTGACGGCGGCGGTGAGGGCGCGCTTGAAGCCCTCCTCGTGCATGCCGCCCTCCGGCGTGTGGACGTTATTGGCGAAGGAGACGATTATCTCGTTATAGGTGTCCGTGTACTGCATGGCAATCTCTGCCATGCTGTCCTCCTTGGAGCCGGACATATAGATAACGTCCTCATGGATGGGCGTCTTGTTGCGGTTTATGAAGGAGACGAACTCGCGGATTCCGCCCTCGTAGCAGAGGACGGCGCGGCGCTCACTCTCCGGCTTTTCGGCGCTCTCGGGGCGCTGGTCGTCGATGGTGATTTTGAGCCCGGCGTTGAGGAAAGCCTCCTCCTGCATGCGCTTGAAGAGGATGTCGTAGTCGTAAACCGTCGTGTCCGTGAACATGACGGGGTCGGGCTTGAAGCGGACGGTGGTGCCGGTGTGGTCCGTCGTGCCGACGATTTTCATTTCCTGCGTTATCTTGCCGCGCGCGAACTTCATCTCGTAGATATTGCCGTTTTTATGGACGCGCACCTCAAGCCACTCGCTGAGCGCGTTGACGACGCTCGCGCCGACGCCGTGCAGGCCGCCCGCGACCTTGTAGCCCCCGCCGCCGAACTTGCCGCCCGCGTGGAGGACGGTGAAGACGACCTCGAGCGCGCTCTTGCCCGTCTGCTCCTGAATGTCAACGGGTATGCCGCGCCCGTTATCGGTTACGCAGATAATGTCGCCGGGCTCGATGGTGACCTCGATATGCGTGCAGTAGCCGGCAAGCGCCTCGTCGATGGAGTTATCCACGATTTCGTAAACGAGGTGGTGCAGGCCGCTCGAGGAGGTCGAGCCGATATACATGCCCGGGCGCTTGCGAACGGCTTCAAGCCCTTCGAGGACCTGAATTTGGGAAGCGTCGTATTCATTCTGTGTGTGAAGATTGTCCATAAGTTTTTGCCTTTCAAAGTATTGGAAGCGCCATAGCGCAGGGTTTGTATAGGGGTTATTTGAGGGGAATGGTAACACGAGGTCGGCACCCTTTTTCGCTCCCCTTGGATAAGGGGAGCTGGCGGCGACGCGCAGCGGAGACGTCTGAGGGGTGGAGGGTTACGCGAGGGCGGAACCTATATGGTTGATGCAAAACCGTTGACCCCTCAGTCAGCTCCGCTGACAGCTCCCCTGAAAGGGGAGCGAAACGCGCTGCGCGCGGAACCAAATCAGTGCATACAAATCTCTACCCTCGACCTCTCAGTCACGGGCATTGCCCGTGACAGCTCCCCTTATCCAAGGGGAGCGAAGGCGCGGCGCGTGGACGACCTCTGCAAACAAACTTTTTTGCTTCGTATGCATTTTACTTCTGCTAATTTTTCATGCCAAATTCCCCATCCTCCCAGCGCTTTTCGAGCGTCTGCGACGATAGCTGCGAAAGGTAAACGCGCTCGCCGTCCTCGCCCTCGCACAATACGAAAACGCGGGGGAGGTCTGTACTTATGTCAACCACTTCGCCCTCGTCCTCACAGCGGCTCAGAAAGGAGCGAGTGTGGCGGGAGCTGGTGGTATTTTCCATGTCGAATATGCCGATAATTTCGGATTTTTTGATAACGGCGTTTTGTCCGAGGTGAATATACATTTATTTTTCCTTTTTTATCGTTCCGTGTTCTATTTTGAACACTGCGCCGCCGGTTTTCGCGGCGGCCTGCCGCGCGTCGCAGCAGCTTATCATAACCTGCCCGCCGGAAATGCGGTTGAGGACAAAATCCTGCCGCCGCTCGTCGAGCTCGCTCAAAACGTCGTCCAGCAGGAGTACGGGGTACTCGTCGATCACGCTGCGGATGATCTCACGCTCGGCGAGCTTCAGGCTGAGCGCCGCCGTTCTGGCCTGACCCTGCGAGGCAAAGCCCCGCGCGGGCGCGGAATTTATGTTTATCTCGATATCGTCCTTCATCGCGCCGGAAAGCAGCGCCCCGGCTTCGAGCTCCGCCTGACGGTGGCTCCCCTGATGCTCCATGAGCGCCTCGAAAATTTCTTCCGGTCGCATTTTCTCCGGGTTTTCGACGGTTTTCACAGTTTTGTAACCGATATTCAGCGCTTCGCCGGTTCCGGAAATGTCGCGGTGGAGGGTCTCGGCCTCGTCCGCCAGACGGCGGCACCATGCCGCGCGGTAATATATGAGCTCCGCGCCGACGTGGGCGAGATTGTGGTTAAAATCGTCCAAAACGTCCAGCAGGGTCGGTTTATCGCGCCAATCGCGCAGAATGCGAAGCTTATGCTCGCAGTATTTATTGAATTTTGCAAGGCTCACGGCGTAACGCGGGCGAAGCTGGCAGATGGCAAGGTCCATGAAGCGCCGCCGCAGAGCCGCTCCGCCGCGGACTAGCTCAAGGTCGTCCGGCGAAAAGAGGACGCAGCAGAACCTGCCTGAAAGGGCGGAGGCGGTTTTTTGGCGGACAGAATTTACCATAATTTTCTTTCTGCCGCCGTGGAGAATAATTTCCGCCGTCTGTTCGCGCCCTCCGGAAAAAAAATCCGCGCGCAGCACGGCGCCTGTCTCGCCGAAGCGGATGAGTTCCCTGTCGGCGCGGGCGCGGAAGGAGCGTGCGCAGGAAAGGTAATAGACCGCCTCAAGGAGGTTGGTCTTGCCCTGCGCGTTCTCGCCCGAGATAAGGTTCACCTCCGGGGAGAATTCTGCCGCAGCAGCCGCATAATTACGAAAATTTTCCAGGCTCAGACGGTTTATTTGCATGGCAGTTTAAATACCACTCCATTATTGCAGGTAAATTTAATAGATATGTATAATCGAGGAATATGTGCAACTTAGACCTTTTCGCGACGTCTTCAGCTTTTTCGCTCCCCTTGGATATGCCGCACCCTTTTTTGCTCCCCTTGGATAAGGGGAGCTGGCGGCGACGCGCAGCGGAGACGTCTGAGGGGTGGAGGGTTACG
>JAEEUX010000209.1 GCA_016290695.1 Oscillospiraceae bacterium | reverse complement strand
AATTTGCTTACTATTTCGATTGCTGTACAGGCGGCAAGGAAAAAGCAATTAAAAGTAAGATAACTACTAAAATGTTATTATATCACTTTTATTGCATTTTGTCATTATATATTATCCTTTCACATGCCTCCTGCCGAGCGTTTCGGGGAAAATAAAGCGTATCGCGGGAAAATATATGCCTGCCGATACCGTGACGGCGACGATGAGGGCGAAAACCTCGGAAATACGCCACGCCGCCTCTGCCGCTGCCTGCGCGGAAACGAGGGCGAGCGCGAGGCAGAATATGTATTTTACTGCTGAGAGGAGCGGGATTCGGAGGCTTGCAAGCGACGCGAGTTTCGCCGCGCTCAGAGCATAATTGAAGCATTCGCTGAAAAATAATACGAATATGTAGCCCCTTATCCCGCAGCGCGGTATCAGAAACCATGTCAGAACGAGGCTCAGCGCCGCGTCTGCGATGTTTACATACATCGAATAAAGCTGCTGCCCGAAGCCCTTGAGCATACCATCCGTCACGAGATCCATATACATTACGATTATAAGCGGCGAGAGCATTGATATGTAGCTTCCTGCTTCGCCCTCACCGTAGATCACCGCACCGAGCCTTTTGCCGAAGAGGAAAAATACGCCTGCGCAGTACAGTGAAAATAGGAAGGAAGCGTTAAGTATCCGGCTTGAACGCCCACAGAGCGCGGCTTCGTCGCATAGCTGCTGCGCCTGCGTTATTTCCGGGATAAGCAGCTCGCTCAGCGCGGAAAAAATGGCGGAGGGGAAAACTATTACAGGGAAGGCCATGCCGTGGATGGTCCCGTAGGAGGCGAGCGCCTGGCTTGCGGAGCTGCCGGAACGGCGCAGCCCGGCTGGGATCAGAATGTGCTGCAGGGTGCTGAGCGCGGCGCGGGCGTAGGAGCTGAAAGCGAGCGGGAGCGCAACTGCGGCGAGGGAGTGGCCCTTAAGCTTCACGCCGCGTACTCGCGGGAACGCGCGCATGCTCCGCACAAGAATGAAAAACGATATTACGCACACGCAAACGTCAGCCAGAGTTGAAGCGGCGAAAAGCGCGGCGCAGCGTTCCCCGATGCTGTCGCTGCAATAGGGGATGACGATGATACAGAGCAGCATCATCATAAGCTGCTCCAAAAGCTGGAGCGCCGCCGTGACGGCCGGTTTTTGAAGCGCGCTGAAATAACCGCCGACAACGGAGGAGAAAGCAATGAAAACGAGGCCAAAGGAAAATATCCTGATGGGCAGCACGCATTCCGGCGCGCTGAGCCAGACGGAAGCGATGCGTCCCGAGAAAGCGAAGAGCAGCGCGGTGCTGGCGGAACCGAAGGCGGCGGCGTACAAAAATGCGTTCTTAATTAAATAATGTATACTCCGATACTTTTGCAGGGCGAAGGCTTCGGCCACTGCCCGCATGACGGCGAAGCGTATCCCGGAGACGGCGAGGGTTATGGCGAGCGTTTCTACTGTGAGAATGAGGGAAAAAAGCCCCATTCCCTCTGATCCGATTGCGGAGGAAAGGTAAACCTGGAAAATAAGGCCCAAAACCCGCATTATTACAGAAAACAGCGTGAGTATGAGCGTGTTTTTCACTAAATCGTTTCGTTTCATCACATGCCTCCGAAAATTTTGATATAATTAGACATAAATACTTTTAATAATCAAATTTATCAATAACAGTAATTGTAAAAATTACGAAATTCTTAAAAAATAACTAAAAAAATATTAAAATTGGATGGAAAAACGCTGAAAAATGGTAATAAATACAAGAAACACTAATATAAGGATTACATTTTGAACAACAATTCGTAATAATTAGCATTTTGCTCAAAAACTTAGGAAAAAATAATAAAATTTTGCTTGAAATTTCAACAGAGTATGCTATAATAGACAAGACCACAGGGGCTTTGGTGTAAGATTTTATGGCAAACTTACCTATAAAGCGATTTGCCGGATATTTGGTTCTCGGTTCGTATTTAAGTTTTTTCGGCGAAATTTACATACGGCAGGCCGTGCGGGATAAATGCCTGTCGAATTATGTATATTCTGCCAAAGGAACCTACATTCGCTGAGCTCCGCATTCGGAGGGTCGCCCCCCAAAGCACCTTATAATTCGGTTGACAAAAGGAGAAGACGGTATGCGCATTAAAGACATTAAGAAGGACTGGATAAGAAACAGGTCGGTTTATCTTCTCGCAATCCCTGTTGTCCTTTACTTCCTCATCTGGAACTATCTGCCTATGGCAGGTATTCTGCTCGCTTTTGAAGATTACTCCGCAAGAGGCGGTATCTTCTTCAGCGAATGGATCGGCCTGAAGAACTTCGTGGATTTCTTCCAGAGCTATTATCTTTGGCGTCTTATTAGGAATACGCTCGTTCTGAGCATTTATTCCATCATTGTCAATTTCCCGGCGCCTGTTATTCTTGCTCTGCTTCTCAACGAGGTTGAGAACCAGTATTTCAAGAAGGTCGTTCAGACCATCAGCTATATGCCGTATTTCGTATCTACGGTTGTTATCTGCGGTATTATCACAGACTTCTTCAGCTATGACGGCGCGCTCACCGTGCTACTCTATAAGCTGCACCTTATCGACGCTCAGAAGGATATGCTTTCCGTAAAGAGCGCATTCCCGCACATCTTTACCTTCAGCGGAACCTGGCAGGGTATAGGCTACGGCTCAATTATTTATCTTGCGGCACTTTCCGGCGTCGATCAGGAGCTCTATGAAGCCGCGAAGATCGATGGTGCCGGACGATGGAAGCAGACCATACATATCACTATCCCCGGCATTGCTCCCACGATCATTATTATGCTTATCCTTACGATAGGCAACCTCCTCAACGTAGCAATGGAGAAAATCCTCCTCCTCTACAGACCGCTTACCTACGAAACCGCCGACGTTATTTCGTCGTTCGTTTACAGACGCGGTCTTATAGAAGGCGACTTCGGTTACAGTACGTCTGTCGGCCTCTTTAACTCGGTTATCAATATGCTTCTGCTCTTCGTTTCCAACGCGATAAGCCGCAAGTATTCCGAGACGAGCCTGTTCTGATTTAGGAGGATGTGACATAATGAAAATCAAAGAAACTCCCGGCCGTATAGTTTTTAAAATAATCAACACGATTATTCTTTTCCTGCTCGCAGTTGTCTGCCTTGTGCCTCTTTGGCATGTGCTTATGGCGTCTATAAGCGACCCGACCCTCGTTACCCAGCATTCCGGTCTTATCCTTTGGCCGCTTCACGGCGAGGGACATCCCGTAACCTTGAAGGGCTATTCCATCGTTCTTAACAACGCTTCCCTTATCAGAGGTTATGCAAACACCATCTTCTACGTCGGCGTTGGCTGCATACTCTGCATTATCTTCTCTTCTCTTGCTGCTTACTGCATGTCCAGAAGAAAGAACCTTTGGCTCAAGTATCTCACGATTATGCTTACCTTTACCATGTTCTTCAACGGCGGTCTTATCCCGACCTACATGGTTAACAAGTTCCTCGGCATTGTCAATACCAGATGGGTTATCGTCGTAATGGGCCTCATTACCGTTTTCAACATCATCATTATAAAAACTGCATTCCAGTCGCTGCCTGCAAGCCTTGAAGAATCTGCTCAGCTTGACGGTGCCGGTCATCTTACGATACTCTTTAAGATTGTTCTTCCTCTTTCAAAGGCGACTATCGCTGTTATTGCACTCTTCTATGCTGTAGGTAAGTGGAACGAATATCTCACCGCTGCTATCTACCTCACGAACAGAAAGCTTTATCCTCTCCAGATAATTCTTCGTGAGATCCTTATTGAGAGCACCGGTACTCCCGAAATCAATCTCGGTCAGGAAGCCGGCAGCTTCGATCTTTACAAGAAGCTCATCCAATATTCGACCATTATCTTCGCAACCCTGCCTATTCTCTGCATTTACCCCTTCGTTCAGAAGTATTTCGTCAAGGGCGTTATGATAGGCTCCATCAAGGGTTAATTGATAGTTGTATTAAAAGGGCGTATCCAAACGGATACGCCCTTATTTTATATAATGTATTTTAGTCTTGAAGAGGTTTAAAGCAGATATGAAAGCACGATGAACAAGCTCAGAAACTATAGTATAAAGCTTATAGAACATAAAAAGCAGACTCTTCAGGAAAGGCTTTTGGATTTACTCGAGAGACAGCGTTGCCTGATAAACCATTCTTTTGAATATCGGCTCGTTTGACAAGCGGAAAATATGTGCCCGCGGATAACCTTTTTCCTTCGCCGCTGCCTCAAGATTAGCCAGCGCCGCGCCGGAATCGAGACACTGTTGATAGGAAATGATGGGGTTATTCATGAACACCTTTTTCCTGTAAACGTGAATGAAATTCTTTTCATCCGCGACAAAGGCACAGGGCTGCTTGTTCATCCAGGAGGGGGCAAAACGAGCAGCATCCATAATGTCCTTGAACTTAGAATAGTTTCCAAAACAGCTCTTTGAAGCCTCAACTCTATCAAAATCGGGCGCTGTT
>JAEEUX010000007.1 GCA_016290695.1 Oscillospiraceae bacterium | reverse complement strand
CCCCTGAGGGAAGGTGCCCCAGTGCGCACACTGGGGCGGATGAGGGGCTTGCACCGACTTTGAAGTTATAGAAAGCTTTTTTGATGTGAAACCAAGCAACAGCACATCATAATCCTTGGCAATGAGTTCAACCGTCTGCAGGCCCTAACCTGCCGCCTGCGGGCGGCACCCTCCCCCGCGAGCCGCGGGGGAGGGAAAGGGCGCTTTCCTTCAACCGGGCGATTGAATCAGCGTTTACTTAAAGAAGAAAAATGTTGAGATTACCGATTATCATTAACGGTCAACGCGCATACTATGGTTATTGACCGTTACAGAAAAGGAGGGTCATTATGTCCGGTTTCATCCCAAGCCCCAAAATGAGTGAAATACTCCTGGAAGAGTTCATGGTTCCCATGAATCTGTCAGCATATCGTCTGGCGAAGGAAATCCATGTTCCGGTATCTCGCGTGCAGGATATTTTGCATGACAGAAGGAAAATTTCTGCCGACACTTCTCTTCGTTTGGCAAAGTTTTTTGGCGTGTCAGACAGATATTTTCTTGATTTGCAAAATGACATAGACATAAGAGAACTAAAGAATAATATGGCTTCTGAAATTGATGAGATACGGCCCTGTAATGCCATAGCCTTATGACAATTTCGCATAAGTCCAAATATTTAAAGCAAGCGGGGCACAAAATTGACCTGCTTGCTTTTTATGCAAATGTCTATATCGCTATACAGAAAAAAGGAACTTAATGGCCTAAGAGTATAACGGCACAAGGGCACAAGGGCCTTGGAGCACAATAGACCAAGCAAAGGCGTAAAGACATAGACGCAGGGACTCAAAGACATAAAATGAGTTGCCTTTCTGCAGATAAATTCTATTGCTTTTGCCAAGATTTACGTATTTAGAGAAGGAGTGTGCTAGTCGTGAGTAGATTGAGCGACAAAGAGAAAGTTCGCCGAATTACGGACGTGCTCCGGCAGGAGAGAAAAGCATTGAAAACGCTTCCTCCGAAGGAGAAGCAAGCCGAGGCCAGCCGTCGCTTAATGGATATCGGCTTAATAGACAAAGACGGGCAGCTTGCCGAGCCTTATTGCAAATTAGCCTATCTCCAAGATAATTAGACGGCTAAGGAGGAAAGAGATTATGTCAGACAAAACCCGGAAGTCCATTTTTGAAATGACATCTGAAGAGATAGAGCAAGCATGCATAGAAGCCGTCGCGAATCGGGAACCGGTTCCGAGTTTTGAATATGTTACAGACTTAGATTCAAAGGAAAGAATAGTGAAGATTTCTAAGGACGGACATACAGAGATTGTTATAGACGGGCCGCCGCAATAACGCGGAACTCTGCCTTATAGTAATTCACTGTCCTTTGTCGGAAAAACGTCAAATTTATAAGCATAACTGGTAAGCGCTCAATAAAGCCCCGGGGGAAGCAAAAACACCTGCCGCCGGTCAGGACAGCAGGTGCAGAATAGAACGGTATTCAAATCACATTATCCGTTCGTCGGAGAGAAGCCTGCATTCTCGGATGCCAGGGAAGCAGTTCATCGAGCTCTGCGTTGGCTGGCGTTTTGCCCAGGTACGGCAGGAGCGACAGCACACGAAGCAGATAAGCATAGGGGTCTACACCGTTGACTTTGGCTGTTTCCACCAGCGTGTAGACAATGGCACTGGAATCCGCACCCTTGGGCGTATCGGAAAACAGCCAATTCTTTCGACCAACCACAAACGGGCGGATCGCGTTCTCCGCAAGGTTGTTGGAAATATCCACCTCGCCATGCTCCAGAAACGCGCAGAGATATGGCCGTTGGTTGTTCGCATAGATCACCGCTTCCTCCAGCTTGCTGCCGGGAACCGGGTCCAGGGTTTTTATCCACAGCCAATAAGCCTCAAGCAGAGGTTCCGCCTCCGCCTGACGCGCGTGTTTTCGATTCGTATCGTTCAGACTGGAGAATTTCTTCTCCAGCGCGAACAGCTTACTGCAGTAGTTGTAACCCACCGCAGCCTGAGACGTCTCCATCGTGGCGCCCTTCGGCATGGCTTCCCGCCATTTCCTTCGCATATGTGCCCAGCATCCGCAGCTCCGCCTCGCTCCGCGGCCATTGGAATCTTCCGTTATTTAAGCGCTTGTACAGCAGGATATATCCATCTCCGGAGAAGTACAGCGCCTTGATTCGGTCTGTCCGTCTTCCGCAGAACAGAAACAGGCTCTCTTCATCCAGTTCGGTTCCGTACTGCTGCATCACGATGCTGGCCAGACCGTCTATGCCGCGCCGGAGATCCGTGTATCCGCAGGCAACGTAATAGTTCCGCACCAGGCTCAGGTCAATCATGCCGTCTCAGGGCCTTCAGCAAAACCGTTACCGCTTTCAGGTCTACGTCTTCCGGCAGTGTCAGTTCCGTCTTTCCGTAGCGGATATGGATCATATGCTCAGTGTCTTCGTTGGTCGGTTCATCCAATCGCACCAGCTGAGGCTCCATGGCCGTCACCGCCGCGCCGCGGATCTTCCGCAGCCAGTAATAGAAGGTTTTCTCCGATATCCCTCGCTGAGCGCAGAATTCCTTGTTCGTTAACCCACTTTCCTGGCACTCTCGGATGATCTCCATCCAGTTCTGCATTCGTAGTTCGTTCCGTACGGCTAACACTTCTGCCATCCCTATCCCACCTTATCCAGTTTTCTCGAAAAACTCACCTGCAGTTTTTCGAGTCCATTGGATATTCTCTCACATCTCTGCTGTTTTGGGGAGGCGGGACTTTATTGAGCGCTTACGTTTCTCCGAACGCAGTTATATTTGTGACTGGTCCCTACTATCATGAATCAATGGCTTTAGCAATCGGTGTGGAAGACGATGTATTATGCGACAAGAAGCCGAGTAAACATCACTACTGTCAGGACATAACAAATCTTTTGAATCTTGGAATCCCGACGTTTTGGTCTTATCATCCAGCGTATCTCCAGCGAATCAATGCTTTGCACGCAACAGCAGCAGCCATAGCCAGTATCAAGTGTTGATGAGGAATAGGGACAAGGAGAATGCTTGATAGATTTATACCACAGGTTTATTTACAAACGCGGAACTCCGTGATATAGTATCTACAGAAATTAGGGTGTACGCCCGGAAAGGAAAAGAGACATGTTCAAAGTCCAATTTGCTTTGTCACACAGAGAGTATATGGAACAGCTCCTGTCCAGCATTGATTGCCTGGGCTCTCTTTTGGCGCGCTCATATAAGACAAAGCAGAACGACTGCATGATCTCATAACCCTTATCAGAGGCAGATCAGATAGAAGCAGGCCGCTTGTCTTGTATGAGGCAAGCGGCTTTTTCATGTTCATATGAGGTAAAAACCATGTTAGAAATCAAAGGAAAAGTAAATGCCGCAATCTGCTATGCCAAGGTCATCGAAGACGAGGCCATCGAGCAGACCCGCAGAATGTGCGATTATCCCATGACCGAGGGCAGCAGAATCCGCATCATGCCCGATGTCCACGCCGGCGCAGGATGCACCATCGGCACCACCATGACAATCACGGATAAGGCGGTGCCCAATGTTGTCGGTGTGGATATCGGCTGCGGCATGTACACCGTGCGGCTGGCTGAACGTTCGATTGGCCTGGAGAAGTTGGACGAGGCTGCGCACTTTATCCCCTCCGGAATGAACGTCTGGGAGGGACGTATGGAGCGCTTTGACCTGACGGAACTGCGCTGCTACCGCGCCTTGAAAGATGCAAAGCGCCTGGAGCGGAGCCTCGGCACCCTCGGCGGCGGCAATCATTTCATTGAGGTGGATCAGGCCGTTGACGGGACCAGGTATCTGGTCATCCATTCCGGCTCCCGGAACCTTGGCAAGCAGGTCGCGGAATACTACCAGCGACTTGCAATCGACCTGAACAAGGGGAAAGAGGAATATTTAGCAAGGCGTGATGCGCTGATAGCCGAGTACAAGGCCGCCGGACGCAGGGCGGAGATCCAGCAGGCGTTGAAGGAACTCCATTGGAGCAGCCATGAAGCCACAATTCCTGAAGACCTGTGCTTCGTCTACGGTCAGTATCTGGAGGACTACCTGTTCGATGTGGAGATCTGTCAGCGCTTCGCCCGCCGTAACCGGGAGAAGATGGCGGAAATCCTGCTTCAGCGCAGCGGTCTGACCGCCGAGGACGCTTTCCACACCATTCACAACTATATTGATACCGGAGAAATGATCCTCCGCAAGGGCGCAATCGCCGCCCACGAGGGTGAGAAGGTGCTGATTCCCATCAACATGCGTGACGGCAGTGTGCTTGCCATCGGCAAGGGCAATCCGGAATGGAACTACTCTGCTCCGCATGGAGCCGGTCGCATCATGTCCAGAACCGCAGCCAGAGCCAAGCTGGATTTGGATGAGTACCGCAGGGAGATGGAAGGCATTTATACCACCTCTGTCAATGAGTCGACCATCGACGAAGCGCCTATGGCGTACAAGTCACTGGAAGACATCATCGACGTAATCGCTGAAAGCGTCGATGTTATCGAAGTTTTGAAACCCATCTACAACTTTAAGGCCAACTGAGCCGGCTTTGTTCCGGCTTTGCGCCGGAACAGGAGCGTAAATGAAATGAATCGTATCCCGGTCATTGATATGACCGCAACCGGAAGAAACATCGATCGGCTCCGCAGGGATGCCGGTATGACTGTCCGCGATCTTCAGGCTGTCTTCGGATTCAGCACACCGCAGGCCATCTACAAGTGGCAGCACGGCGATGGCATGCCCACGCTCGACAACATCGTAGTGCTCGCTGCGGTGTTCGGTGTGACTGTGGAGGACATCCTTGTCTTCAAGGACTGCTTTTAGATCCGAGTAATCGCTTAACAAATCCGCCCATATCCGGGTGGACATGGTCCCTTCGACTAAATGGATAGGTCACAGCCCTTTCAAGGCTGCAATGCTGGGTTCGAATCCCGCAGGGATCACCATATGCTGGGGTAGCTCAGTTGGCAGAGCAGCGGATCGATAATCCGCAGGCCGAAGGTTCGAGCCCTTCCTTCAGCACCATGCAGGGTAGTCTATTTGGCAAGGCAACGGCTTCATAAGCCGCACTATGCGGGTTCGAGTCCCGCCCCTGCAACCACATGGGTCGGTATGCAAACTGGCTGAAGCAAGCGGTCTGTAAAACCGTGACATTGGAAACGTTGCTGGTTCAAATCCAGCCCGGCCCACCATATGCGCATGTGACGGAACAGGAAGACGTGTCATGCCCAAACCATGATGCCCGAAAGGGCGTGTGAGTTCAAATCTCGCCTTGCGCACCAAAAGAGAAGCGGGCACTGGTTGCCCAATGCCCGCTTCTTCTGCTTTAGTCGTCACACCAACCGTAGCTTTCGCCTTCAAGAATGCCAATGTCATATTTCTCGCCTTTGCTCTTTTTGAAGCGAGCATCACTTTGGTTTACCTTGTTGGCTACATAGGCTGGGTTGTTGGGATTATGCTGGTTAGCATAATCATCAAACTGTTGTTTAGTGTGAGTTTTACCCGACACACCACTCTTTTTTGCCATTGTGCAACACTCCTTTCTCCATAAACGATTAGAGTTGCACTAGAATGGCCGCCACCAGAGAGCATTATTAAGCCAGAGCTGTGCGCAGGGACAAATCGCAAACACAGCATTCGTTGCAACCACTGCCTTTATGGGAGGAGCATAATTTGCCAAACACCTATGTCCTCTTGGAATTAAGCAAATCATACTAAGGAAATTATAACATAAAATCGGTTCAAATTCTAGAAAAAATAGTGAATTGATGCAGGATGATTCCGGGCGGCCCCGGAACCGGTCCAGAAAACCGTGGGCAACAGTGATGTTGTGGGGATCGACACCTCCGTCCTGCGCCATTATTCGGAGTGATACTCTAACTGGTAAGAGACCTCCCCGCTAAGGAGGCGGCGCAGCAATGCGCCTGAGCGTTCGAGTCGCTCTCACTCCGCCAATATGCACAGGTGGCGGAACTGGAATACGCGCCAGGCTAAGGACCTGGTTCCCCTGTGGATTGCGGGTTCGAGTCCCGCCCTGTGCACCAGCCTATGTTGCCTGTAGCTTAGTTGGTCAGAGCGCCGGATTGTGGCTCCGGAGGTCGGCGGTTCAAATCCGCCCAGGCACCCCATGCGTCTTTAGCTCAGTTGGCAGAGCAGCGGATTTTTAATCCGAAGGTCGCGGGTTCGAGCCCCTCAAGACGCACCATGTTTCGATATTTGTTGCTATCCGCATTTCTGTACCGTAAGAGATAATACTGAAATGATGGAGGAATCAGTATGCGAGAAATCATTGTAGAAAAACTGAAAACAATAGAAAGTGATGAGAATATCCGTATCCTGCTGGCTGTAGAATCCGGCAGCAGGGCGTGGGGATTCGCATCTCCAGACAGCGATTACGATGTCCGCTTCATCTATGTACGCAACACTGAGGATTACCTTCGCCTCAATACTGTCAGAGACGTTATCGAAAGACCGATCAGCGACGTCCTGGACATCAATGGCTGGGATATTATCAAGACTCTCAGACTGCTGTACCGTTCGAACCCGACTCTTTTCGAGTGGGTTTCCTCTCCGGTCGTATATCTTGATAATGGGTTCCGTGACAGAATTCATGAGATAATGCCGAAGTACTTCTATGCGAAGAGGGGGCTCTATCATTATCTCAGTATGGCCAAATCCAACTATCGAGAATACCTCAAGGGCGAAACGGTGAAGGCAAAGAAGTATTTCTACGTGTTACGCCCCATTCTCGCCTGTAAGTGGATCCTCGACAAGCATTCTCCACCGCCTATGCTGTTTTCTGATCTTGTGGCAGCAGAACTTGAGCCGGAGCTCAAACCGGAAGTTGATATGTTGCTGGATATCAAGATGAACGCACCTGAGTTGAAGCTTATCCCAAGAGTTGACTCCATCAACAGTTACCTTGATGAAAGCATCGAGATGATCGAGAATCTGCTTGACCGAATGAGTGATGAGCAGCATAATGACTGGGACGAGCTCAACAGCCTCTTCCTTGAAATCATCGGTTGTTGAGCTCAGAGGAAATCATTATGAGATACTACGTTACCGCCGATGTTCACGGCTACTATTCGATACTCCGGCAGGCTTTGGTGGCATCAGGTTTTTGGGGGGATGAAGAGCCACACAAACTTATCATCCTCGGCGATCTGTTTGACCGTGGTACCGAAGCGTGCCAGATGCAAGACTTTGTGCTTGAGCTGATGGAAAAAGACCAGGTCATTCTGATCAAAGGGAACCATGAAGATTTGTTTGAAGCATTGGTCACGGAAGATCATGGCCAGCCTTTGAGTCATCATGTCCACAACGGCACGTATGATACTGCACTCCAGTTGACCGGATATGACTCTGCAATGGCGGGTATTCGGCGTTTTGATTTTGCTGACGCAGCGGAAAGAACGCCCTATTACAAGACAATTATTCCGTCCATGCTGGACTATTATGAGACTGCAAGATATGTATTTGTGCACGGTTGGATTCCGTGCATTTATGAACGGGGTCAATACAGCTTCATTTCAGACTGGCGCAATGCTGATGCGAATGAATGGTCAAATGCCAGATGGACAAACGGCATGGATGCTGCACAGACTTGCTTGGAGGAAAAGACAATTCTTTGCGGGCACTGGCATGCTTCTTATGGGCATGCAAAGTATGAGCAAAAAGGGTCGGAATTTGGACCCGATGCGGATTTCTCACCCTTTCATGGGTCGGGTATAATTGCGCTGGACGCATGTACAGCATATAGCGGAAAGATTAACGTTATCGTTTTGGAGGATTGAAAAGAGACTGATCAAGTTCTATAATGAAGGGCAAGGAGTCAACGCTCCTTGCCCTTTACTATGGAGATGGAAGATACAAAACTACGTTTTCTAAAACAGCAAGCGACCACCGAGAGGGGAAAAGTGCTTCGACTATCATAAAGAATACTTTCTAACATCTGTTTTTTTGAGAAGTGCGAACCTTACCGGAAACAACATCGGCGGATGGTTCGTGGAAAGGAAATGACGCGATGCCCTTTATCATGATCGGAATCATCGCTGTCATCGTCATAATCGTCATTCTCGCCACACGGTCGAAAAACAGATCGTCTGGCGAAAAAAGACCCGATAATACAAGCGGTGGTTACAAGCCAGGCTTCTAGGAATGGATCTTCACGCCGGAATACAAGCGTGCCGGTATTCGCGGCGAAGAAGCGGCGGCAAGAGCAATTCGGTCTGTGCTTCGCGAGGGCGACCGCTTGTTCACAAATGTGAGCATCGGATACGATGGCAAACCGGCTGAACTCGATAATGTGATCGCAAACAAGTACGGCGTGTTCATTATCGAGGTAAAGAACTACACCGGCCGCATCATCGGCGGAGAAGATGACTACGAATGGCAGAAATATAAAACAACAGACGCTGGGAATACCTATGAGAAAACCGTAAAGAACCCTATCAAACAGGTCAAACGCCAAATCTACATTCTCGCTCGGTATCTAGAGTATTACGGCTCACGTGTCTGGGTTCGCGGATATGCAATACTTCTCCACGGCAATAGTCCCGTTCAGAGCGAGTATATACTGACGAGCGTCGCAGATATCGACCGGGCAATTCATACATCTGACAGGAGAATGCTCGATGCGAAGATGCTTGAGAAAATAACTGAGTTGATGTCTTCAAAATGAAATTGAAACTGGGTATTGAATCAGGATCCGTAGCGGGAACAAGCAATGTAGAGGCACTCCAGTTATACGACACTTTGGCACCGCAAAACAGATTGGAACAGGTGACCGTGCGAAAAGTGGCGATAGGTCTGCGGCCAAAAAACGTGCCATTTGCTAATTTGGCCCTCCGGAAGTTGATAACTTTTGAAGGCACTTAACAAAATCGGGCAAAACGAGAAATCGCCTGAAACCGTTGTGTCACAAGGGCTTCAGGCGATTAGATAAAATAACAAGGTATGAAAAAGCGCACAAAAAGAAGGATGGGACGGTTCTCCTAAGCGGTAGGTCGGAGGTTCGAATCCTCTCGTGGGTGCCAGAATTTATCCGAATGTTCGCTTTAAAAGTGAATATTCGGATAAATTTTGCTTAAAAACCGAATAATATAATAATATCGAATGAAAAACAGACGTCCTGATTCTGAGAAACACAATGCAAAATATGCATTTCAGCCTAATATACAGCTGTTTTTACGAGTATCGCCTGATTTGTCAGAGTAATACCGGCTCAATTATTTCGGACTATGAAAAAGCGCTCAGGAAACGTATACTTAATATAGAAATTATTTACTGTTAGTAGTATAATATAATTCGAAGATTACATCAATTCCTATCTTCGCGAAGAAATAAGAAAGGTTTACATATGGCAAAGCATGAACCGCAAATTAAATATAAAGACACGGTTCCTGCAGTGTTTTTGAAACGAAACAATCGTTTCACTGCAGAGGTGCTGCTTGGCGGTAATCAGGTTACTGTCCACGTGAAAAATACGGGCCGCTTGGAGGAACTGCTTATCCCAAACGCAAATCTCACTATTCAGCGAAGAGATGATCCAAAACGGTCTACCGGATACGATCTGATATCCGTTTACAGGCCGGAGCTCGGATGGGTAAACGTTGACAGCTTTGCGGCGAACGCGTTAGTAAAACAGTTCCTCATACCGCTGTATGATGTGGTAAAGCCGGAGCATACATACGGTAAGTCACGGTTTGATTTTTATATGGAAAGTAAAGGCGAGAAATATCTGACTGAGGTAAAAGCCTGCACTCTTGCGGCGGAGCCCGGGACGGGAGCCGGTTATTTCCCGGATGCGCCAACGGAGCGCGGAGTGAAGCATCTGAACGAACTGGCAAAAGCGGCAGCGGAAGGGTATCATTGTACGATTGCGTTTGTTATACAGATGAACGGAATCAGCAGGGTGCTCCCGAATGATAAGACACAACCGGAATTCGGCCGTGCTCTCAAGAGAGCCGCAAAAGCCGGAGTTCAGGTTATATACCATAGCTGCCATGTTGAAGCGGATAGCATCAGGATGGTGGATACGGAAAGATATGAGAATACATGACAAATAATATCATAACAAACGGGCAGAGGAGGATGCAGTAGATGCAACTATCGCAAAGCAACACGCAAAAGCTTCAGGATTTATTAGACTCAATGAACGCCAAAGCCAGGCGTACGGAGCGAAAAACTGATGTAGTGTCCACCTTTGCTTATCTCATAGGCGTCAGGAAGAGTATATTTGAAAATGAACATGAACCGCCGCAACTCGAAATATATGAAAAACTGGATACTAATAAAGCAGCACGAATTGTCAGGAATCTTTGCATGATCCGCACCTCCATTGAATTGAATTTCAGAAGGATTAACGATGCGCTGCATTTCGATTTCAGAAGCATAAGCTCTTTGACAGAGTACATACCGAGCGAAAGCATCATGCAACTGATGAACGATGGCGTAAATGCGTTTAAAAAGAGCAGCACTACCCTGGGCCAACACATCATTGCGATAAACCGGCTGATTGGTGACCGAGTAAACAATTGTAATACTCTTTTCCCTGCGTGGTTAAATTGGAAATATCTGCGAAATCTGTTCCTCATGCCAGAAGGCCTTACCGAGGAAGGTATTAAAGCCGGAGCAAACGAATATTTCACGCATCTTGATTTCTACCCATATCAAGTGTATATGAACTGGGCTCCGTATGACTGCGGTAACCTGCTTTATAGCGACAAAAAATTCGTAACACAGCTATATGAATGGAATAACGATCAATTTACCCAGTTCAATAAGGTAGAGGATGTCGGCGAGTATGTAAAAAGCAATATCTATGATTTTATAGAGGATAGTCAGAAGGTTATTTTTGTGGTCGATTGTGAGAATTCGGATCCGTATAATCTCTGCGCCGCCCTTATGAGCCTCGATGAAGAGAAGTGCGGCAAAATCCAGCGAATTGTTCTGTTTGACGACGTTCATACCTCCACAGCATGGCAGGTTCTGGAGGATCACGTGCCAATCCCCGTCGAACACATTCTTATTGAACGTCTAATGGACAATAAGTCTCTTGTGGATATGCGTCTGGCAATGCGGATCAGTGAAGAGTTTTATAAAAACCAAGTTGATTCCTTCGTGGTGGCTTCGTCCGACTCTGATTACTGGAGCGTCGTTACAAGTTTGCCCACGGCCAAGTTCCTTTTTATGATTGAACATGGGAAGTGCGGGCCGGACATGAAGGCTGCGCTGGAGGAGAAAGGCATTTTCTACTGCTACATCGATGAATACCATTCTGCAAAGAGTGAAAAAATCATGAAGGATGCTCTTCACAGGGAACTGCGGCGATATATTGCCGACAATTTGTATTTCAATTTCCGGGATATGCTGGACACTGCCGTTCTTGCCACAAGAGCGCCTATGACAGATGCAGAGAAGAAACAGTTTTTTGATAAGTATATCCGCCCGTTTCAGGCAGGCATTGATGACTATGGCAATTTACAGATTGTATTGAAAGAGTAAGGTCAGCTGTGTGCTCTCTTTGGAGCACACATTAATAAAATCATCTTTTACACGCTTCGTAGAGGTAACCCATGCGGGCAGGGGAGCATTACCATCGTTGACGCGGCTGAGAAACATAATGATGATAGATAAAAGCGCGGTCATAGGCCGTGCTTTTATTTTGCCTGAAACACAACCGATGGTCGGATTTTGTAAACTAATTTATACTTGACCTATGCTTAACTTTCTATTACAATAACCATAAAATAACATAGAAAGGGCGTGACAGTATGGAAAGCTTTGCTGAACGTCTGAAAAAGTATCGTATTCTTGAGGGTTTAACACAGGAAGAGCTTGCGGAAAAGATTGGAGTTTCATCCCAAGCCGTGAGCAAGTGGGAAACGGGGAAGAGCCTGCCGGATTTAACCAGCATCGTGCCGCTTGCCAATATATTTCACGTTACGACGGACGAGCTTTTGGGCAACGTACACCGCAGGGAGGACTGGGAGGAAAAGTGGCAGACGGCGCTGAGAACGGGCGGCGAAGCAGCGGCCTTGGAGACGGCGACGGAAGCTGCCAAAGAGCTGCCGCGGGACTGGCAATTCCGATACCGCGAAGCCTGCGGGGAATACATAGCGGCGCAAAGCGTGAGAGACGAAAATGATAAAATACGGCTCCTTAACTCGTCGGAGGCTCATTTTCGCTCGATGCTTCGCGATTGGCCGGAATCGGAGACGGCTGCCTCGATGCTCACGCATGTCCTTGTCGCATTGGGGCGTCGGCAGGAGGCGGAAGCACTGGCAAAAAGCCTTCCGAGCAGAGAAAAATTAATGCTCAGCATTCTTCAGGGCGAAGCGCTGGAAAAGCAGAAACTGAGAGTGCTTTCTCTTTCCGCGATGGAATTCGTCACGAATCTATGCTATCTGCCGCGCTCCTTCGCGGCGCTGGATTTTGCCGAAAAAATTCTCAGGGAGGCGCCGTGGGAGAAGGGTGACAGGGTTAATTTACTTGCAGACGTATTCTGGAACCGCGCGGTATTATACTGCGATACGGGAGATTATGACCTCGCGATGGCTGCGCTGAACGAGATACCTGAAGTCCTGCGCGAGCTTGATAAAGATGACGCGCCGCGCGAAGCCACGGAACCGCCTTTCCTTACGCGCCTCGCGGAAGAACGCTCTGCATCCGAACACTGGCGGGCGGCTGCGGACAGCGTTGAGCTTCCCAAACAGCTTAAAGCGCTGCGTGAGCGCGAGGATTACAAGGCGCTTGTGCGAGAGATGAGAATGCATTTCTGAACTCGCCGCTTTACAGTATACCGAAATCTCCGCTTATTGACGGCGTCAAGGGCTGCGGGTATAATAACAGTATAAAACTACGGAGCGTGAATTTAGCTTGATTTCTAAAAAAGAGTTCGTGGCGGACGGGCTTCGCGCGTTTCTGTATACCTCCGCTCCCGGCGTGCCGCTCGTTGTGATGAACCATTTTGCTGGGGACGGCGAAGCCGTCGCGAGGGGCTTGGGCGATATCGGCGCAGAATGTTGTCTGCTCGTCGTCTCAGGCGTAGACTGGAACCGAGATATGTCCCCCTGGGCAAGCGAGCCCGTCATGAAGGGTGAAGCGCCCTTTACCGGCGGAGCGAAGGAATATCTGGCGCGGCTGACGGGCCTTATTCTGCCTGAGGCGAAGCGTATGCTTGGCTGCAAGCCGCCGTTTACGGCGATAGCGGGCTATTCGCTCGCGGGGCTTTTTGCGCTTTACAGTCTCTATCATTGCGGAGTGTTTTCCCGCGCGGCGAGCGCTTCCGGCTCGCTGTGGTTCCCGGGCTTTGAGGAATACGTCAGAACGAATGAATTCCACGCGAGGCCCGATAGGATTTACCTTTCTCTCGGCGATAAAGAAGCGAAAACGAAAAATCCGGCGCTTGGCAGCGTCCAGGATAAGACGGAACGCATTGCAAGCTATTATCGGTCTCTCGGCCTAGATACGGAGTTTGAGCTTAACCCCGGAAACCATTTTAAGGATGCGGAGGCGCGCTGCGTAAAGGCAGTTGCCGCGCTTATAAAATAATAAAGAGCGTGAAACATGAGCATTGAAAGCGATATTTTCAGAAGAAAAAGCCTTAGAGCCGAGACCCTTCCGGTCTTTGGCTTTGTTAAACGAAATGGCCTATGGCAATATACGGAGAATTTGCCCGGAGAAGAATTCTACGCGCTTGTGACGATAGACAGGCTTGGAACGGTAACGGGCAAGGTCTATGAAATAGCGACGGGGGAGGAGTATCTTCCCGTTCATGTCGAGTCCTACATAGGAGCCTTCGTGGGCGAAATACGCCTCGCTTATACGCGTCTTCTCGAAAGAATAGCGGAAATCTGCTTTACCGAGCAACGCTTCGTTTTCCCGCAGACCAACCGCATAGCTGAGCTTATCGCGGAAAAATACGGCGAGGAACCGGATCATCCATTCGCAAAAGCGCCGGAATGCGCGGTTTTCCGCTACCCGCCGAACCGCAAGTGGTACGGCCTCGTAATGTATATCAGGAAAGAACTGCTGAGTGGCGAAAGGGAGAACAAGGACTCAGTCGGGAAACTCGTGGAGGTGCTGAACCTCAAGCTTGGAAGCGAACGCATTGGCGACGCCCTCGCGACAAAGGGCGTTTACCCGAGCTACCATATGAAACAGACTAACTGGGTTAGCGTTGTTCTTGATGATACGCTTTCTGACGAAGCCGTCATGGATTATATCGCCGTCAGCCGCGATTTTGCCGTATCCTCCGGCAGAGCCCGCAGCGGCGCAAAAAACTGGATAGTTCCGGCAAACCCCAAATACTACGACGTTGAAGCGGCGTTTGCTGAAAATGAAGAAATAATCTGGAAACAGGGCAGAGGTATTGCCCCGGGCGACACGGTGTATTTGTATCTTGCGTCGCCGGTTTCGGCCGTGCGATACCGCTGCCTTGTCACTGAGGCGAATATCCCGCTTTATAAGAGCGACGAAAACATCACCATGACGCATGCTATGAAAATCAGGCGCGAGAAGGTTTACCCGCCGGAGCTTTTTACCTTTGAAAGGATGAAATCACTCGGAGTAAAGGCGGTTCGGGGACCCCGCTTAGCGCCGGATGAGCTTGTGAAAGCGATAAATGAAGCATAAGGAGAACTTCGATGCAGGAAAAAGACAATTACGAGCTCATGAAAAGCCAAATGCAGCGAGTATTTGCTGAAAAATACGATATAGCGAAGGCAGCGGAGGCGTGGCATCTCGAAAGTCGCGACGGGGCGGCAGAGATAGATTTTATCGGCAGGCGGCATTATATAGACATGAGAACAGGGGAAATATATTATTACTCGTTCGGTGAAAAGCATGGCGCTTCGTATACTGCGGCTATGACTCTTTTCGATATGCTCTCGCGAGACAGAGAAGGTGTTCCTGCGGGCAAATTTTCCACGGTGAACAGCTTTTGCCGCGTGCACACGTCCTCCGTCCTCGCGGGCGGGATGTTCAACATGACGGCACAGAAATTCGATCATAACGAAAAACGCCTTGCCGACGCCTGCGAAAATCTCGGGGGAGTGAAATTCGGCAAAGGCGAAGTGAGCTACAGGATACCGATATTCCGAAAACTCTGCGTAGTTTTGCAGTTTTGGTCCTCGGACGATGAATTCGGTCCGAGCCTGCATATTTTATGCGATAATAATATGCTTGATTTTATGCTATACGAAACCATTATGTATATGCTTTCATATTTTCTTGAAAGAATTACCGAGGAAATGGATAATGCATAATTTATGCTTTGGTCCGGAGAGCCGTACGCTTGCGCGACTGCTTCAAGCGCCGAAAAAGAGGCTCTGTGAGGAGGACTTGCACAGGCGCATCAAGCTTAGATACAAAAAATAACGCGGAAAAAACTTGACACTATCTTTTATAGGGTTTAATATTAATGTCGGGCATAAATAATATGGGGAATTTATTTTTTGCCAATTATTATATTACACATGAATATATCATAGCTTTATATTCATTGCTTTTTGCTTGTGTAATCTGAGGCAAAGCATTGGCGCTTTGCTTATTTTTCGGCTTAACAGCCGTTTCAGCGCCGGTATTTTGCCCAATCTAAGAATGGAGGTATGCCATAGTTGTTAAAATATATTATTGCAGCAGTTGTCGTAATTCTTGCAGCAATAGCGGCTTTCTTTGCCGGAATTGTTTATCGCAAAAAGGTTGCCGAACGCGAGATTTCGAGTGCTGAGGATGAGGCGAAGCGCATTGTTAACGAGGCTATAAAAACCGGCGAAAACAAACAGCGCGAGGCTCTTCTCGAGGCAAAGGAAGAAATCCACAAAACTCGCACCGAAGCGGAAAAAGAGATTAAAGAACGCCGCAACGAGGTTATAAAGCAAGAACACAGAATTCAACAGAAGGAAGAATCTCTCGACAAAAAGACCGAAGCTCTGGAGAAAAAGAGTGAAACTCTTTCCCAGAAAATTAACGAAGCCGATGCTTTGAAGGAAGAAATAACCCTTCTCAAACGCAGCGAGCTTGAAATGCTCGAAAAAATCTCCGGCTTTACTGCCGAAGAGGCGAAGGATTATCTCATTAAAAAGCTCGAATCCGAGGTTACGCATGAGGCCGCAATGAAGGTCAAGGAGATCGAGGAAAGATATAAGGAAGAAGCCGACACCAAGGCTCGCGAATATATCACTCTCGCTATCCAGAGATGTGCTGCCGACCAGGTCGCAGAGGCGACTGTTTCTGTAGTTCCGCTCCCGAACGACGAAATGAAGGGGCGCGTTATCGGAAGAGAAGGCCGCAATATCCGCGCGATCGAAAACCTCACGGGCGTCGATCTTATTATTGACGATACGCCCGAGGCAATTACCCTTTCAAGCTTTGATCCTTATCGCAGAGAGATTGCCCGTCTTACGCTTGAAAAGCTTATTCAGGACGGAAGAATTCATCCCGCAAGAATTGAAGAAATGGTCGAAAAGGCGAAGCGTGATGTTGACGCGACGGTTAAAGCCGAAGGCGAAAGAGCTACCTTTGAGACCGGTGTTCACGGCCTGAATCCCGAGATTATAAAGCTTCTCGGAAGGATGAAATACCGCACGAGTTACGGACAGAACGTCCTCAATCATTCTATCGAAGTCGCGCATATCGCGGGCCTTCTTGCCGCCGAGCTCGGCGCTGATATTCAGCTTGCCAAGCGCGCCGGTCTCCTGCATGATATAGGCAAGTCTATAGACCATGAGGTTGAAGGCTCCCATGTCAGCATAGGCGTCGATATAGCGCGAAGATATAAAGAGAGCGACGCTGTTATACACGCAATTCAGGCTCATCACGGAGACGTTGAGCCGCAGACAATTATAGCCTGCATAGTTCAGGCGTCGGATACCATTTCTGCCGCCCGCCCCGGCGCTAGACGCGAGAACATCGAGAACTACATCAAGCGTCTTGAGAAGCTCGAAGAACTTACCAATGCGTTCCCCGGCGTTGAGAGTTCCTTCGCGATTCAGGCAGGCCGCGAGGTAAGAATTATGGTCAAGCCCGAAGAAGTAAGCGAAGATCAGATGGTTCTGCTCGCAAGAGACATAGCAAAGAAAATTGAAACCGAGATGGAATATCCCGGTCAGATAAAAGTTAATCTTCTGCGCGAGACCCGCGCCGTAGAGTACGCAAAATAATTCATAAGTATATAACAGGGCTGTCCTTAGGCAGCCCTGTTATTGCAAAAACAATTTTTCGTTTCGGAAAGGAGCTTTGTTATATGCCGGAAAAACTCGATCTTAAAGTAAGAGTCATGGTTTTCGCCCCGGAGGGGGACCCGAAGTGCGCCTTCGGGAAAGGTACCGCTCAGCTTTTGAAGGGAGTTGAGGAATACGCCTCGCTCAACCGCGCCGCAAAGGCGCTTAACATGGCGTATAGCAAAGCGTGGAAGAGCATAAAAGGCACCGAGGAATATTTCGGGCATCAACTTATCGAGCGGCGCGCGCAGCACGGCTCTGTGCTCACAGAGTACGGCAAGCATTTCCTCAGCTTGTATGAGGAGGCTGAGCGCCGTGCGCTTGATGCGGTGAACGAGGTTTTCAAGGATTTTTGATTCTTCAAAACTCAAAACCAATAAAGACAAAACAAAACTCCGGAAATACTTCTAAGAGTGTTTCCGGAGTATTATTTTGCCTTATGCTAATTATTGTATATTAGTATTAATGATTATTTTGTTACGCGAGCCGCACCATAATAATACTTGTTATAATAGCCGCTCAGGAGAGTGCTTATCATTACCTTGCCGCCGCCGCTGGAGGCATGAATAAAGTCGCCGTCACCGATATAGATTCCGACGTGGTCCGTGTCCCAGATGCCGGCGTTTGCAAAGAATACAAGATCGCCTATTTGAAGCTCGGACTGTTCGAGATGCGGATACTGCGCATACTGCGAGGTGCAGGTTCTTGAAATGTCATAGCCAAGGCTCCTGTAAATGTAAGAAGAAAAACCGGAGCAGTCAAAGCCGTTGGGGGAGGAACCGCCGTAAACATATTTAGTGCCGAGGAAGGTTTTTGCGAGCGCGACGGCATTGGCGCCAACCTCCATATCCGCAGGAACAACGGCGAGCTTATTTTTCTGAATGAGAAGATTAACGTAATCGCTGTGTATGTATCCCGTCTGCCCGTTGTATTCAGCCTTATACCATTCGCCTTCGACGCCCATAACCGTAACGTCGAAATTAGTGTTCAGATAGCCGAGAACCTTGCCGTTAAAGCTCGGTTCCGCTCTGAAACGAACAGCGTCGCCGGTGACTTTGCCGTTCTGTTTTTCAAACTCAAGAGAAGTATATTCGTCAAGATAGGCGGAGAACATATAACCTGTCGCTCCGTCGTAAATAACGCTGTACCAATCATCGGTTTTTCCCGTAATAACAACGACGGCGCCCTGCGGGGCAGAGCCGATGCAATCAGCGGAAACGGAAGCCTCGCTTCTGAAATTGAGGCTCGTTGCCTTGACGATTCCTGCACCTTCAGATGCGGCGGAGGCAGAAACGGCGAGAATAACGGAAAAAGCAAAAGCAATAACGAATAATCGTATGAATTTGTATAAGGATTTCATAAGGACTCCTACGCTGGATTATCGCGGCAAAGCGATTTATCGAAATGCGGCGCCGAGTTTATGCGGTGCCGGCGCGACACCAAGAGTATTCTGGATTTAGGGCGAAACAGCAATATCCCAGTGCGAAGAACGCTGAGAGTTCTGCGGCGACGCCTTAGTTCGCGAGAGCTCTTTCGAGCCAAACCGACGCGAGGTCAAGAGCGTTGTAAAGACCGTCTTTCTCAGCCTTTTTCACAACTCTGTCGCGGGATTTGAGGTCGGGATCAGTATACTGAAGCTGAACGCTCACTTTCTTGGAGATATCAAGATCCTGGTTTTTCTCAGTATCCATAATTTGAAGCATGATAATATATTTATCGGTCATATTGCCATAATAAATAATATTATCCTTTCTTCTGAGAGGAAAGCCTTTATACTCAAGTTCGGATTTTGCAGTTGCAGCCATGTCTGACTCCTTTCGATTCACCTGTTACGAATTGTAACACATTGTTTCTTGATTGTCAATAGCATTTCGATAAGTTACAAAATAGAAACAAATCATTGCCGCTTGACCTGTTTCTAAAGGGAAAATGATTTTCATTAATAACACATTTATCCCTCGCCGCAGCGAGGGATAAATGGAAATTATTCGAGATAACTCACTACAAGCTCGTGAAGAAGTTCGTCCCTGTCGAGCATGCAAATAAGCGTGCGCGCATTGTTATAGTTTGTAATATAGGTTGGATCCTCGGTAACGATATAACCGACGAGCTGGTTTATAGGGTCATACCCTTTGACTTTCAGGGCGTTATAAACTCTCGTCATTATTTCTTTAATTTCAGCTTTTTTGTCTACAACTCCGAATTTTTTAGTAAACCCGTCCATATCAATACCTCCGATCTTGGGAACTCGCTTCACAAATATCATTATACAACTATAAATAAATTCTGTAAATAGGAAAATATAAAAACTAGCACAAATGTTTCAGCGAAGCTTTGCGCCGAGATCGGAATCGAGGCTTGCAAGGATATTCTGCATAACGGGCTCAATATCCTTATCGGTAAGGTTTTTATCATCGCTGCGGAATTCAAGGGAATAAGCTACGCTCTTGAAGCCCGCCGGAATGGGCGCGCCGGTATAAACGTCGAAGAATTCGACATTCTTCAAAAGCTCTCCGCCTGCGTTTTTGATGCAGCCCGCTATTTCCGCGACGGTGTACTTAGACTCGCAGACAACGGCAAGATCACGCAGAATGCCGGGATATTTCGGCAAGGGCATATAGCTTACATCAGTCTTACGAAGCTCGTAGAGAGTGTTTACGTCGAGCTGCGCGGCGTAAATCTCGGCGTTGACGCTATAGTTAGCGCATACCGCGGGATGAATCTGACCGACGAAGCCTATTTCCTTGCCGCCCGCGCTGATTTTTGCGCATCTGCCGGGGTGATACGAAACCTTTTCTTTATCCGCGACGTATACGGGTTCGTCTATCTTGAGCTCGCGCAGAATTGCTTCAACGTCACCCTTTATTTTGTAGAAATCCATATCGCCGTATGCGCCGAGGGTGAGGCAAAGCTTTTCCTCAGGCAGGTCTTCGCCCTCGCACGGGAGATAGATTTTTGTAAGCTCATAAAGCGAAACGGCGCTGTTTCTGAGGTTTATGTTTCTCGCCAGAACCTCGAGCATGGAGGGCAGGGAAGTAGTCCTCATGACGCTCGTATCCTCGCCGAGAGGGTTGAGGATGGATACGCTGCGGGTTATCTTCTCGTTGCCGCCCTCGCGTATTTTTTCATAAGCTGTGGGGCTGATGAAGGAATAAGTCATTATCTCGCTGTAACCGAGGCCGCGGGCGAGGGAGCCAAGCTCGCGCTCGAAAAGCTGAGTCTTTGAGTAGCCGCCCATCATGGCTTCTCCGCTTATCTTCGTGGCCTTGATTTCGTTATATCCGTAGAAGCGGCCGACTTCCTCGGCAATGTCGGCGCAGCGCTCAACGTCCGAGCGCCAGGAGGGGACGGTTATCATATCGCCGTTTAATTCAAAGCCGAGCTTAGTGAGCGTAGAGCGCATGAAATCAAGGCCTATATCGGTTCCGAGGAGCTTGTTTATCTTCTCCGGCTCAAGCTTTAGCTGCGTGGGCTTATATTCGGCGGCGGTAACGTCAATTACGCCGTCGATAACTTCACCGGCGCCGAGCAGCTCAACGAGCTCGCAGGCGCGGTTGATAGCCGGGAGAGTGTTCATCGGGTCGAGACCCTTTTCATATCTGCCGGAGGCGTCCGTTCTCATGCCGAGAGCCTTGGAGGTTTTTCTTATCGAAGTTCCGTTGAAGTTCGCCGACTCAAAAACGGCCATGACGGTGCTTTCGGTGATTTCGCTGTTTTCACCGCCCATGACGCCGGCGATGCCGACGGGCTTGGTGCTGTCCGCAATGACGAGCATGGAGGAATTAAGCTCGCGGGGCGTGCCGTCGAGAGTGTTCATTTTTTCGCCGTCCTCGGCGTTACGGACGATTATCTTGCCGCCGTTAAGACAGGCGTAGTCGAAGGCATGCATGGGCTGACCGTACTCGAGCATGACGTAGTTGGTTATATCGACCATGTTGTTTATCGGTCTGACGCCGGCCGCGCGGAGACGCTGAC
>JAEEUX010000208.1 GCA_016290695.1 Oscillospiraceae bacterium | reverse complement strand
CCTCGGTAAACCTCGTCGCGGAAACGGCTGACGTTGAATATGACCCGCAGATAATAAGGCTTTCTCAGATAAAGGCTTCCGTAGAAAAGCTCGGCTTTACCACGGAGGATATAACCGCCGGAGAGAGGCGGGTTTACGGCGCAGTAAGCCCCGAGGAGCAGAAGTCTCTGCACAGGAAGCTTGCCGTCGCGCTCATTTTCGGCGCGCTGGAGCTTTGCATGGCTATGCTCCCGCTGCCGAAGGCGATTTCGCGCATGGACGCGCCGCTTGTAAACGGCATCATCCAGCTTGTTTTGGCCTCGATAGTCCTCTTTTATCCGGGGCATGATTTCTTCACGAACGGCTTTAAGGCGCTCTTTTCCGGCGTCCCGACGATGGACACGCTCGTTTCCGTCGGGACGGGCTGCGCCTGGCTATACAGCGTCTATATGCTCTTTCGCGTAGCCTTTTACGACATGACGGCAGACTGTCTCTTCTTCGAGTCATCCTCCACGGTCATCGCGCTCGTTTTCCTCGGGAGATTCCTGGAAAAGCGCAGCCGCAGCAAGGCTTCCGACGCAATAAACCGTCTCTCCCGTCTTTCGCCCGACAAGGCAACGATTGATAAAAACGGCGAAGAAATCCTAATCGACACAAGCGAGCTTGCAGTGGGCGATCTCGTCGTGGTCCTTCCCGGCGGGCGTTTTCCCTGCGACGGTATCGTGGAAACAGGCATATCCAGCGTCGATAACTCCATGCTCACCGGCGAAAGTGTCCCCGTGACGATCGAGCCGGGCAGCGAGGTCACGGGCGGCGCCATTAACGGCGAGGGAATGGTGAAATTCCGCGCCTCCCGCGTCGGCAGCGACACGACGCTTTCCTCCATTATTCAGATGGTCGAGGACGCGCAGGGCAAAAAAGCTCCCATAGCAAGAATTGCCGATAGAGTTGCGGCAGTTTTCGTTCCCGTTGTTTTCGGTATCGCGCTGCTCGCTGCAATAGCGTGGGGTATCTCCGGCAAGGACTTTGAGTTCATCCTGAAGGTGTTCATTTCCGTTCTTGTAATAGCCTGCCCGTGTGCGCTCGGGCTCGCCACGCCCACCGCCGTCATGGCAGGAACGGGCCGCGGGGCGGAGCTCGGCGTTATCTTCAAAAGCGGCGAAGCTCTGCAAAAGGCCGGCAAGGTAGACCACATCGTCCTCGACAAAACGGGAACCCTCACCGTCGGGAAGCCCGAGGTCAGCGCCGTTTACCCGCTCTCCCCCTATTCTGAGGACGAGCTTATCGCCTGCGCCGCCGCTGCCGAGAAGGGCTCGGAGCACCCCGTCGGCAAGGCTATAATCGCCGCAGCGGAGGCACGACAGCTCACGCTTCCCTCATGCATCGAAACAAAGGTTCTCCCGGGCCGAGGCGTAGCTGCGCGGCTTGAGGGCGAAACCATCGTAATAGTCGGCAACGCCAAGATGATGAAGGAAGCGGGACTCGACACTTCGCCGCTTTCCGAAAAGGCGGATGAATCTACCGCAAAGGGCTGCATTCTCATGTACTGCGCCGTAAACGGCGCGCTGGCGGGTCTTTTCGCCGCGCAGGATACTCTCCGCAGCGACAGCGCCGCAGCCGTCGCCGCGATGCATAAGCTGAACCTTTCCGTCACGATTCTCACGGGCGACAATGAGCGCTCCGCCGGCGCGATTGCGGAGCTCGCCGGGATTGAGAATGTCCGCGCGAACGTAATGCCGGGCAGCAAAGCGGACGAAGTCGCGTGGCTCAAAACAGGCGGCGCGAACGTCGCCATGGTTGGCGACGGGATAAACGACGCGCCCGCCCTCGTCGTTGCCGATACGGGCATAGCCATAGGCAGCGGCTCGGACATCGCGATAGACTCGGCCGACATCGTAATAACCACGGGCAGCCTCCAGAGCGTCGCGGACACTGTCGCCCTCTCGCGCAAGACCATGCGGATAATCAAGCAGAATCTATTTTGGGCGTTTATCTATAACTGTCTCGGCATTCCCATCGCCGCGGGCGTGCTTTATATCTTCGGCGGCCCGCTCCTCAACCCGATGATAGGCGGCGGCTGCATGGCGCTCAGCTCCATCTGCGTCGTCTCCAACGCGCTCAGGCTGCGCGGCTTCAAACGCTAAGGGAGTGAACCGGACATGGACGATATAAAACAGGTAACTCACGTTACGAACATCCGCCTCGAGGACGATCTGAAAAGCGTCGTCATCATCGACCAGACGCTTCTTCCGAACCGCTTGGAGTATATTTCCCTCGCAAACGCCGAGGAAATGTACGACGCGATATATACGCTTAAAATCCGCGGAGCGCCCGCAATAGGCATCTTCGCAGGCTACTGCATGTTCGTTCTTGCCGGAAAAATCTCCGGCGAGGGCGAAGCGTTTCTCGCGGAGTTTCGCCGCCTGAAGGAATACCTCAATTCCTCGCGCCCGACGGCCGTTAACCTGAGCTGGGCTTTGGGGCGCATGGAGCGCGTGGCGGAGGCGAATATAAAAAAGCCCAAGGCCGAGCTTCTCGCCGCGCTGGAAAAGGAGTGCCGCGCGATACATTCTGAGGACATAGAAATGTGCCGCGCCATCTCGGAATACGGTCTGTCGCTGCTCAAGGACGGCGACGGCGTGCTCACCCACTGCAACGCCGGGCCGCTCGCCACCTCTCGCTACGGCACCGGGCAGGGGCCGCTTCTTTTAGGGCGCGAAAAGGGCATGAACTTCAAGGTTTTTGCGGACGAAACCCGTCCGCTTCTCCAGGGCGCGCGGCTTACCTCTTTTGAGTTATCCCGTGCCGGGCTCGACGTAACTCTTATCTGCGACAATATGGCGAGCATAGTCATGAAAAACGGCTGGGTGCAGGCCTGCATGGTCGGCTGCGACCGCGTCGCCGCGAACGGCGATGTTGCCAATAAAATAGGCACAAGCGGCGTTGCGATTTTAGCCAAGCATTACGGCATCCCATTCTACGTTCTCGGCCCGAGCTCGACGATAGACATGAGCTGCAAAACCGGCGCAGATATTAAGATAGAGCTTCGCCCTCCTGAGGAAATCAAAACCAAATGGTACGCGCAGCCGATGGCGCCGGAGGGCGTAAAATGCTATAATCCCTCCTTCGACGTTACGGATAATTCGCTGATAACAGCCATAATCACCGAAAAAGGCATCTGTCGGGCTCCATACGGAAAGAGCCTCGCGGCGCTATTCGGTTAAAAAGGAGTGTTGTAAAAATGGGACAAGAAATCCTCTCCCCTTCCGCCTCGATCAAAGCGGATCCCGAGCTCATAGCAAAGGTCGTTCTCATGCCGGGCGACCCGCTCCGCGCAAAAAAACTCGCGGAAACATATTTCACTGACCCGGTGTGCTTCAACACGGTCCGCAATATGCTCGGCTTCACTGGGCTTTATCGCGGCAGGCGCATTTCCGTCATGGGCAGCGGCATGGGCATTCCGTCGATGTCGATTTATTCGCACGAGCTGTTCTGCAATTTCGGCGTCGAAGCGATAATCCGCATCGGTACAGCCGGAGGGCTTACCGATTGGACAAGGCCGCGTGACGTCGTTATCGCAAGCTCCGCCTCCACCGATTCGGCCTTTATCGCTCAGTACGACTTCCCCGCTTCGCTTAGTCCGACGGCCGACTTTTCTCTTCTCCGAGCTGCATTCGAAGCAGCCGAGGCAAAGGGCAAAAAGGCAACCGTCGCCACCGTTCTCACGACGGATCACTTCTATCATCCGAACCCGACTGCCAACGAAAGATACCGCGCCATGGGCATGAGCTGCATCGACATGGAAACGGCGGGGCTTTACTGCGAGGCAATGGCCTGCGGCAAGAAGGCGCTTTCGCTGCTCAGCATATCCAACCACATGTTCACCGGTGAGGATCTGAGCGCCGAGGACAGGCAGAACAGCTTTACGAACATGATGGAAATTGCCCTCGATACCGCGTGGAAATTCGCGGAATAAGGAATTTCAAAACTACATAAAGAGCGAGCGTAGGAACCGTTTTTGGAATCGTTTCCGCGCTCGCTTTTTGCTCTTTTTAGCCGAAATTTATGTAAAGTAATAATAGCTTACTTTATCCAATTTTCTCAGCGCTCCTATTGTTTTACATATTTTACATTACATTTCCGAGCTTTCCTCTTGATATAATTGTCCTTTCCGGAAAGCGTATGTATTTTTCATAACAAAAATCTGCGTTTTTCGCAGCTTTGTCTTGTGCCTTTTGCAATTACAATATATAATAAAATTAAATTGAATGGAGGTATATATATGGCAAACAATGTTCGTCCCGAAAGCATGGCGCGCATAAACACTCCCGCGCTTGCTGATAGTTTTATAAAGGAGCAGCTTGACGCGCTCCGCGCCCAGATAGGCTCCAAAAAGGTTCTGCTCGCGCTCTCCGGCGGAGTGGATTCCTCCGTCGTCGCCGCGCTTCTCATCAAGGCCGTCGGCAAGCAGCTCACCTGCGTCCATGTGAACCACGGTCTTCTCCGAAAGGGTGAGCCGGAGCAGGTCGTCGAGGTTTTCCGCAACCAGATGGATGCAAACCTTATTTACGTTGACGCTACGGACAGGTTTCTCGATAAGCTT
>JAEEUX010000207.1 GCA_016290695.1 Oscillospiraceae bacterium | reverse complement strand
GTTGATCACAGAGTGTTCGTGAAGTGATAGTGATCTCGGCTTTATTACGATTTACAAATCCGGCGTTCCACATTGTATCGACCGGACCAACTGTGAATCTCATATTCAAATTGAGAAAGATACTCTACGGAGTATCCATAACTATCGGCTAAGAATTCTATCGTCAATCTATCAAAATCAGTTTTTTCAATCTCGCCTCCAAATCGTCTTTCTCCATGAAGGTAAAACTCAATTGGTAGCACTTCGTCCGTTAGAATCAAGCGAATATATTCTGCCACATCACTCAAATCTTCAAAATGTCGATGCTGCGTGGTAAAGCAAACGATGTACTCAACATAAAGCCCGTCCTTTGAATCAACTGAATTATATTCCTCTTTAAAAATCTCTATGCTTTCTCTGGTTTCCCTGTTGGTCAGTATCGCCCCATCCTCTTTGAGTGACAAATCAAAGGCAAATTCTTTTTGAATCTCATTTAAAAAGTCCCATTTTCCCATTTGCTCCACTCTCCTTCCAAAAAGCCTGTTGTCATATCTAATCTGTAGTCACGACCCGACTCGAGACATCAATACAACTGATTCCCCATGCTTCTTTTTTCAAATCCGCTTCAATAGTTTGTACTTGCTGTATCCGTTCGGGTAATCTTCGAATGTGCAGTACACCGTATAGCCGAGTTTCTTAAAGAAGTCCACGTTCCAGCCGCGAGCCTCGACCATTACAATACAAGCGCCGTTTGCCTTCGCTTCCCGTTCAATATCCGAAAGAAGACGGGAACCTATGCCCTGATTGCGGTATGGCTCATCTACCCACAGCATTTCAACAAATGCGATATTCCAGAAATTCACGCCTGCAAATCCAGCGGCTATCGGTTCATCTTTATCGCCCTGTATCTTCCTTCCGATGAATTCAAAATCATGCACAGCAGGCACCTGTGACCAATTGTATTCAACGAGTTTATCGTCAATGTACTCGGCATCATCCTCATTACCAGACTGAATCTCAAATGTGCAGGAAACAGGAGAAATACCCTCATCGGAAAAATCGTCAAGCCGTTTTATCATATCGTAGTGGGTATGGCCTTTTGTCGGGCAATCCTCGATCGTACCGCATACCGAAAAACCGAATTTCTCATATAGCGGCCTTGCCTGAAAATCAAAAGTGCCCAGCGTCATAAAATGACAGCCCTTTTCTCTAGCCGCGCGTTCCGCTTCGCGAATCAGGGCGGAGCCGATTCCCTGATCACGGTACTTTTCTTCCACCCACAGGATGTCCAGATCCGCAACCCTCCAGCAGTTAATTAGAAGATTGCATCCTGCAATAATGTTCCCATCGCTGTCGGAAGCTTTAAAAACGACCAGTTCATCCTCGATAGCATCTTTATAATCTATGTTTGAATCGGTGATCGCATTGAGCTTACCCGAAATAAGTTCATCATCGCCTTCTGAACAGGGTATGATTTTATATTCCATCTCTTTCCTCCACAAATCTTTCTTTGAATTATCCAATTATCTTACTTCAGATACTCCATATCTTTTGGTTCATATGGCACTGAAATGAAATCCTTCTTTTGGTGGTACAAGCAGCATACTGTCTCCACATGGCTGGTGCAAGGGAACATATCGAAGCAGGACGCTTCGACGGCCTCGTAATCCGGCGCGAAGACGCGCAGGTCGCGGGCGAGGGTCGCGGGGTCGCAGGAGACGTAGACGACGCGGCGCGGCGCCATGCGGACTATCTCGGCGATGACGGCGGCGTCGAGCCCGGCGCGCGGCGGGTCGACGATGACGACGTCGGGCCTTTCGCCCGCATCGGCGAGCCTTTTGGCCGCCTCGGCCGCGTCGGCGAGGATGAACTCCGCGTTTTCAATGCCGTTTCGGCGGGCGTTATCGCGCGCGTCGGACACGGCGGAGGGCACGACCTCGGCCCCGACGACGCGCCCGCAGTTTCGCGCGGCGCATAGGCCTATCGTCCCCGTCCCGCAGTAGAGGTCGAGCAGGAGGCCGGAGCCCTCGAGGCCGCAATATTCTATCGCCTTTGAGTAGAGCCGCTCGGTCTGGCGGCGGTTTATCTGGAAAAACGAGGTCGGCGAGAGGGAAAAGCGCAGGCCGAGCAGCGTATCGGTCAGCCGCTCGTCTCCCCATAGGACGCGCTCGTCCCCGGAGAGGACGACGTTGCCCCGGGAGGCGTTTTTATCCAGCACGACGCCTGTAAGGCCCGGCACCTCGCGGCGGAAGGCCTCGACGAGGCTCTCGATGCCGCGCGGCTCCCTCGCGCAGACGACGCAGACGGCGGTCGACCCGTCGGAGGCGGTGCGCGTCATGAGCCGGCGCACGCAGCCGCGGCCGGTCTTCTCGTCATATTCGGGGGCGCCCGTTTCGTCCATCCACGCGCGCAGTGCGCGGGCGGCGGCGTTGGCGGCGGGAGTCTGAAGAAGGCAGCTCTCTACGGGGAGAATGTCATGGCTGCGGGCTCGGTAAAACCCTGTCACGGCCTTCCCGCCGGCGCGCCCGACGGCGAAAACGGCCTTGTTCCTGTAGCCGAAGCGCTCGGGCGAGGGCTCGACTCGCTCCGCGCGCAGCTCCAGCCCGCCGATGCGCTCAAGCGCGTCGTTTACGCGGGCGAGCTTTATCTCCAGCTCCCCGGCATAGTCGGCATGGAGCAGGGCGCAGCCGCCGCAGCGCGGGAAATGCGGGCATTCGGGGGCGATCCTGTGCTCCGAGGGCTCGATAATCTCCTCGGCCTTGGCCCAGACGACGCCCTTTCCGGCGCGCAGGATATGCGCGCGGCACAGTTCGCCCGGCAGCGCGCCCTTGACGAACACGGCGCGCCCGTCTATATGCGCGACGCCCTCGCCGCCGCTGGCGGCGCCGTCTATGCGCGCCTCTACGACGTCGTTTTTCTTCAGCTCCATCCCATGCCTCCGGAAAATGCGTATATTTCTGATTTTTTCATTTTATATCAGCCGCGTCAGCTTTTCAACCCCGCGCGTGCGTACGCGCGCGCTTGCGCGCGACTTTTTGCCCCCGCTATTGCGTTAATGCGGCAAATACCTATTGCAAAACGCGTTTTAATTTGTTAATATACTGTAAACAGCCATATAAATCGGCGGGAGGCTCCCGCCAAGTCAAAGAAAGGATGTAGAAAATGTTTTGTGTAAAATGCGGCGCCGAGATAGAAGACGGCACCCAGTTCTGCCCCAAGTGCGGAGCTACTCAGGAGCCCCCCGTTCAGGCCGCTGCCGAGCAGGTCTATAATGCCGCTCCCGCTGCCGCGCCCGCTGCCGCTCCCGAGGCCGGCAAGAGCAAGTCCATCATGGCCCTCGTTTTCGGCATAGTCTCCATCGTCCTCTCCGGCTTCTTCTCCGCCAGATGGGTCGGCGTCGTCCTCGGCGTCATCGGCCTCGTCTGCGCCATCATCGGCATGAGCATGGCCAAGAACGCCAGAGCCGAAATGGCCGCTGCCGGGATCGATCCCTCCACGGGCAAGATGGCTCAGGTCGGCAAGATCCTCTCCATCATCGGTCTTGTCTGCGCCATCATCGCCATCATCGTCGCGATCATCCTCGCGATCGTCTATTGCAGCCTCAAGAAGTATCTCTATTGATATGACCCGACAGGCGCCGGTCCGCAAGCGCGGGCCGGCGCTTTTCCCTTCTCAGGGGAAGATTTTTGAAAGGTTGACTTTATGGAATACGTGACCGTTTTCGGCATAAAGCTGCCGATATACGGGCTGTGCGTCCTCGCGGGGATATTCCTCGCGGCGCTGGCGCTGCTCGTCCGCGGCGAAAAGAAGGAGCGCGACCTCGATTTCCTGACTTTTCTCTGCGGCTGCGTCGGGCTCTACGTGGGCGCGAAGCTGCTCTACCTCATCACGGTGGCCCCGGAGATATGGGCCCGCCGCGAGCTGCTGCGCGATCCGGAGTTCGTCGAGGCGCTGATAACGGGCGGCTTCGTATTCTACGGCGGGCTGCTCGGCGGCATAGCCGGCATAGCGATATACTGCAGATGCATGAAGCGCCGCTTCATTAAGACGCTCGACACGCTCGTCCCCTGCTTCGCGATAGGGCAGGCCGCCGGACGCGTCGGCTGCAATTTTGTCGGCTGCTGCTACGGTGTTCCCTACGACGGCCCTCTCGCGCGCGTTTATCCCGTCGGAGAGCACGCCATGGGCGGCGTGCCTCTCTTCCCCGTCCAGCTCACGGAGGCGGCGCTGCTGCTCGTCATCTTCGTCGTGCTGATGGCGCTCGGGCGCAGGCGCGAGGGCTTCGCCAGCGGGCTCTACCTCGTCCTCTCGGCGGTCACGCGCTTCCTGCTTGAATTTCTGCGCGGCGACGCCGAGCGCGGCTTCCTCTTCGGCCTGGCGACCTCGCAGTGGATAGCGCTGCTCATCCTTCTTCCCCTCGGCATATTCCTCATCGTGCGCTCCGCGCGCAAGAAAGGGAGCGAAACATGAAAGGCATAATCCTCGCGGCCGGAAAGGGCACACGGCTCTACCCCATGACGAAGCCCGTCTGCAAGCCCCTCCTGCCGATATACGACAAGCCCATGATCTTTTACCCGCTGAGCGTCCTTCAGCAGGCGGGGATAAGCGAGGTCCTCATC
>JAEEUX010000206.1 GCA_016290695.1 Oscillospiraceae bacterium | reverse complement strand
TACTAGGAAACTCAATATGTTCTATAAAGCGGGTGAAGTGATGAAAAAATATTTTATTTCCAGAATAGAATGGATACCATTAGAAAAAGGCGGAAGAAGATCTATACCGCCTGAAGGAACTCGATACTGTCCGATAATCAGATTAGATGAAGAAGAACAAAAAAGCTGGAGCATTGATTTTGTGTGTCCAAATATTAACAAAACAGATATAATAGAATTCTCTTTTTTTTCAGATGATGCGCCAATAGAAAAAATACAAATTAATAAGGCATATGATTTATATGAAGGTAGCAAAATGGTTGCAAGAATATATATTCAAGATAAGAAAACAATATAAACTACAACATTTGCCGTTGATATACAAGATATATTGTGGAAATTAAGTATTTAACAGTTCGATGAGATTTGTCATATACCGAGCCGGGCACACCGAGCTTCGATCTGCTGCTCATAGGCGAAGAGGGCTGTGGCGTTTCCTTCTACCAGTATAACAGCCGCAACCAGCTCACCACCCTGAGCGGCGACGGGTTTATCGCGAGCTACAGGTATAACGGCGACGGGCTGCGCTGCGCGAAAAGCGTAATCTCGGGCGCTCAGACGACGCAGACGACGTATTTCTACGAAAACGACAAGGTCGTCTTTGAAAAGACCGTCGCGGGCGGCGAGACGAGCACGGACTACAACCAGTACGGCAACGGGCAGCTGATTTTCACACGCACGGGCGACGGGGCGTATTATTACTACATCTACAACGGCCACGGCGACGTGGAGGCATGCCCCTGCGGTTGTCTAAAATGCTGGCGCTCTTTATGACGCTTCCCAATAGAAGCTTTCCCAAAACAATAGTAGAAGGTGATCTACGATGTCCAAAAAGAAAAACACAGAAATAACCATTCACTCTGCCGCGGCGGAATATCTCACCTATGTGGCCGCCACTGGCGACGCGCCGGAAAGCTTTGAGATGCGGTATGAAGGCGAGAATATCTGGCTCACCCAGCGGATGATGGCGGAGCTATACGGGGTCAGCGTGCCTGCTATAAATCAGCATTTAAAAAAGGTGTTTGAGGATGGCGAGTTGAGAGAAGAAGCAGTTATTAAGGAATACTTAATAACTGCTGCTGATGGGAAACAGTACCTGACCAAGCACTACAATCTGCAAGCAATTATCGCTGTTGGCTTCAAGGTCGGTAATCCCCGCGCTGTACAGTTCCGCAAGTGGGCGGGGCAGATCGTCAAAGACTATACCATTCAGGGCTGGGTCATGGACAAAGAGCGTCTTATCAAGGGGCACATGTTCACTGACGAATACTTTGAGCGTCAGCTGCAGAATATCCGTGAAATCAGGATGTCCGAGCGGAAGTTCTATCAAAAGGTGACCGACCTCTACGCCACGGCGTTTGATTATGACAAAAATTCCAGAACGACACAGCTTTTCTTCCAGACGGTGCAGAACAAGCTGCATTACGCCGTCCACCGACATACTGCGGCAGAGCTGATCATGGAGCGTGCCGACGCAGATAAGGAACATATGGGGCTGACTACCTGGGAGGCGGCTCCGGAGGGCAAGATTGTCAAGGCGGACGTGAGCATTGCGAAAAACTATCTCTCCGAAACTGAGATGTCCTATCTGGAACGAATCGTCTCCCTGTACCTGGATTACGCGGAGCTTCAGGCGGAGCGAAAGATACCCATGAGTATGGAGGATTGGGCGCGGCGCTTGGATGGTTTTTTGGAGTTTAACGGGAATGAGCTTCTCACTGGCCAGGGCAAAATCAGTGCTGAGGCGGCAAAGCTCCACGCAGAGAGCGAATATGAGAAATACCGCATCGTGCAGGACAGGCAGTTTGAAAGCGATTTTGACAGGTTTCTCAAGCTTGAGGGAGAAGTGAGTTCGACCCATAAGGAGTAATCTCTGAACGCAAAAATCTCGCAGAAAATATAAACGCCGTTGTCCACACAAGCGTACAGGAAGGTCGGGTTAAGGCGGCGCAGAAACAGGCGGAACTTGATGCTTTGGATGTTCCGACGCATATCAAGGTCGATAATCCGGGGAATGGCGAGAAAAAGACTGACTTTTATGTGACTCCGGATGGAGATGTAATTCCCGCTACTGGTTATAGGTATATGGCGAAAGACGCAAATTATTTGCAAACAATTAAGGAAGAAATGCAAATACCAGCAAATACCAAAGGAACGTATTTTTCGTTTGATAAATTTGACAAACCAAAGCCTGGTAAATTACAGGTTCCTCATGATGCATCAGTAAGAGGTTCATTTAATACATTTCAGATAATTGACGATGTTCATATACCGCACGGGAAATGGGGGGGCGGCAAGTTGGTTAGAACCTTTGACTAGAGATTTTCCTCAATATGAGGCCGGAAGAGCTACACAAGCTGTTACATATTTTAATATTTCGCTTTATGACATAAAATATCTACATTGACACAAGGAGAGAGTATGCTTTTTTCAAACGAAAAGGATTATGAGCGGTGTAAAGCCATAATAAAAAAAGAACTCGAAAAAAGACAGATTATGGTGAATGAAGCTGCGTTGATTGAAATGACAAAAAATGTTATGAACATCTCGTATTCTATCGGCGGAGACTATTCAGACCATATTATTCAAAGTATTGCTGAAACTTATATAGAAAGCGATATTTGACGTAAGGCTATTTTCTGCACTTTCGCTATACCCGCTACAGCTACTCCGTAAACGAGCCCCTGCGCCATTGGGACCCGACGGGGCATGTGGTGACGCAGTACGACTTAGAGCATTGCACTCCTGATCAGATAAATGCAATTGCCATTGGGACGGATGTGTACAATTTCGGGAAAGCCACTAATAATCCACGGAAATGTCAAGTAATGGTAATGTCAAGAAATGTGCAGTCGGGAAACGCCCAAACTCTGAAAAGCTCGGTAGTGCAGCGCGTTTTTCCTATGTTCCGCTACGCTCCACTTCGGAAAAATGCGGCGGCCTTTCAGGCTGCCTGCTGCGCCAGCGCCCAGTCCCGATACCGTACAGGCGGTAGCCCCAGCGGGTTGCGCGTGTAGATCCTAACACGGTTGTAATAGATAAAAACATAGCGAAAAATTATCGTCTTGACCTGTTCCCTCGGCAGCTTGTATGCTGCAATCTGATAGATTTTTTCCTTCTTGAGCGTGGCGAAAAAAGCTCTCCATCCGCGCGTTGTCGAAGCAATGTCCGGCACTGCTGAGACTTTGTATCATCATACCGCAGCTAGACAGAAAATATTAACGCAGGAGCGAATAGCGGTACAGACACCGAACGGGAAAACAATCTGGCTCCCGTCGAGCAAGGTGGAGGCGTGGAAGCGCGGGCAGGAGAAGCTAAAGGCAGGAGACCCGGAAGCTTTGAAGCGCAAAGAGCAGCTAAAATCGCAGCTAATGCAGAAGTTCAACGAGCTGGCAAAGTAAGCGGGCAGGAAATACACCTTCGAGGCGCATCAAGCGAAAAAAGCTTCAAGGTTATCCCCCGCTCCGTATGGTCGCAGGACGAAAGCCTTGATAAGATAGCGCAGAATTACAAGAAGCGCGGCATGAACGTCGTGTTCATATATGGCAATATCGGGCTTGAAGGCGGCGGCTATGCTCGCGGCGCTCACCGTGGCAACGTGATGTATATAAACATTGCCGACGGCGACGCGACAGCAGAGCAGATAGCGGCGCACGAGTATTTTCATGATTTTCTTGACCGCTACGCTCAGACGGGCTCAAAGGCGTTCAAAAAAAGCGCAAACGAGGTGCGGAGCTGGGCTGTGCAGCAGCTTGTAGAGAAAATCCGCAGAGATTATAACGATGGCATAGACGAACTTATGAACGTCTACGCCGAGACCTATTTTACCGACGAGGACGGCAACATAACCGTCAGCGCGGATTATATCTTAGAGGAAATACTCTGCGACGCAGCGGCGGATATAGACATTCTCGCCGGAAGAAAAGCGGAGACTCAGAGAGCGCCGCTTTACGGTGAAACCGTCCGCGAGGAATTAAACCGCATGGACGAAGCAATTACCCGCGCCGATACCGACGACGGCGGGGAAAAATACAGTAGGGGAAAATATTGGTACCCAGATTTAACTCAGGAAGAACGAAGTCTCCTTGAAGAAACAATAGAACGTGAGCTGCCTCAAGAAGATAAGTATATAGACGAATATACTAAGTGGGCGTTTGTTCAAACCGCCGAAAATTCTGTGTTTGCGCTTTATGGCGTTGGTGACGGAACGGAAGCCACTATTCTTTATGCGAGTGGTGGAAGCGAAGCAAAAACGGATTACGCTCAAACAATAATGACAATGGAGGGTATCAATGAAGCTAAAACCAATCGAGCAAGTATTAATAAGCTATTTGAAGCTATCAGGAATGAGAGCCGGGAACATAGTATTGTTACGACTTTGGCTCAAGACAGAAGCGCAAATGATGATGATGTGCGAATTCCTTTCACAGAACGAAGACGCGACGGAAGAACAAATAATTCAAAAAGCAACGGAGATAGCGGCGGGGAACACTATTCCCGAGTAACCGATGAAGAAAAAGCGAATGCTTTTCTTCAGACCTACGGCTACTGGGCCTCGGTGGAA
>JAEEUX010000205.1 GCA_016290695.1 Oscillospiraceae bacterium | reverse complement strand
GAAGCATTTTGTCTTTATGCCCCTCATGTGAATAAGGAGGCTTATGACGTCCTCCGCGCCGTCCTCGCAGAGAACCGAGAGCGGAACGTAATAATATGTGTTTTCTATCATTCGGACGAGGACGAACGCGCCCGGGTCCATGTATTCCCGCAGATCGGCGTCCGGCAGCCTGAGCTTTATCATGCGGAAAACATCGTCGTAATCCTCGGCGGATATTATTTCGCAGCGCTGCGCGCGCCGGGCCTCCCGGGCCTTTCCGCCGTTATTAAGCAATTCCTGATAGACGCAGAAGGAAACCGTATCCCCGCAGCTGCAGAACTCCTCGCCGCGGCACATTGAACAGACGATGCAATGCCCGCTTTCAGCCAGAACACAGGGACAGCTATCGGTGGCGTAGTCCGAACATTCGGTGTATTTCCGCATCGTTCCACCCTCCTGACCATTTGCTAAAAGTATACGCCGCAGAAAGCCCGCCTCGCCCGACGAAAAGGCTTCCCGCATGGTTTAGACCATTGGTATTACGGAATGCTCTTGCTTATATATTTTAATATAATTGCAACATAAAATCAACAATTTAACAAGAATCGAACGGTCATGGATCATCTTGCTTTAAGCTTCCTTGAAAAACCGTTCCAAGATGTATTATAATAGAGCAAAAACACCCGCCTATTCGCTAAAGGAAACATATTATGAATAAATGCTTTAAAATTCTGAACAAAAAAGGATCCGCTGCGACAACAGCCTGCACGGGAAAGAGCAAGCATTGTCATAACGGCGAACAGGCCGGCACGGGGGAGCATATCGACGCCCTTGCAGAGGCGGGCGCTATGGGCGGCTCGGGGAAGCTCGTATATTTATTTGAACTCGATTCTGTTCGCAACTCGGACGAGCAGATGGAGCTTGCGATGAAGGCGCTCTTTCGGGAGATAGTCGTAAACGGCAACGCCGTCGCCATTACCTTCAACCAGCTCATCGATTCGCGCTTCTTCCTTAGCCTTCTGAACGACGAGCACTGGTCGGACTGCGTTATGAAGCTTTTCCAGCTCGGTGCCGTGCGTATTTCGCAGTTCGGCAAATTCCGAACCCCGTCGCAGTATCTGATAAGTCAGGCGCTCGACAGCGGCGAGGAATTCATTTTTTCGGGCCTGCCCATCCGCTCCTGCCAGAAGTCGCTTATCGCGCTGGCTAAGCGCAGCCTCATGTATTCGGACATGACGGAGCTGAACGAATACATCTCGGGGCGGCGCTCGGAGGAGGAACGGAGCCGGCTTTTCCGCGAACAGATGAAGGACGAACGCGGCGGCGTTTTTATCCGCGAGTCCGGGCTTGACGGCGCGGAGATGATGAACACCCTGCGCGACCTTCACGCCGTGCTGAACCTCATTTTGCAGTTCAGCAACATCCAGAACGCCTATAACCCGCCAAAGGACTTTAACGCCGCGCGGGAAGGTCTCACGCTCTGCGATTATATCGGCTATGCCTCCGGGCTCAGCGCGCCCGACATCCCCGAATGGGACGCGGCGCTTGAGCTTGTGCGCCGGAGTCTTGCCGAGGCGGAAAACAAGAACAAGCGCTCGGACATTTTGAAGCATATTTACGCCGCCTACGCCGCTTCCGGCGAGACGGAGGAGGTTTTCGGGGCCTGTGCGCTCGCCGAGGCGGTAGTTGACCTTTGCTATAACTACGCCTGCGAAGCGAGCATAACGAACGTGTCGAAGCATTATAATGTGGACGAGCTTCGCTCAAACGCGCCTCGCCCGACCTTTTCGGCGGACTTTTTTGCCCGCCTCGAGCAGTATTACGGCGATGCGAAGCGCCGCAGGGAGCATTTTCTCACGGGCGAAAGCAACGATTTCCGCCCCTACCACTTTAAACGCCGCTGGTTCTGCAACCTCAGACGCGCGGTGCATCTGGCCGAGCACGCGAAGCTTTACGAGCGGCGTGACGAAGCTCACCCGGAGCTCTATCCATATGAACACGGTCTCCGCGGGCAGCGCGCCCGTCAGAAGGGCAGAATTTTGTGGGGCGTGGGGAAAAAGCTCTGCCTCACGGTCTTCTACCTCTTCGTCGCCTTCGTCATTGAAAATTACATTTACGGCTTTCTGGAGGATACGCTGGACAGCTATTTTGAAACTACGCTCTCCGCGAGCGGGCATGGCGTAATCGTGGCGATAGCCGCCTCCTTCCTCAGTGCCGCCGCCGTGGAATGGGCTTCCGGCGGACTCAGTAAGCTCCTTAGCTATAGAAACGATTACACGCGCGAGGCTGAGGACGCGTCCGAGCGCCTTAAAATCGACCTGCCGACCTTCGGCGATTGTCTCGAAAGCTTCGTAAGCCAGCTCGGAGACTTCGTCTGCGCGCTTCTGTCTTGGCGCGCGCCGTACCGGAGCCGGCAAAACGCCGCGCTTCTTCGCCCCGTGCCGCTTGAAGCGGAGAAGAAAATAAATTACGTCTCGAAAACGGTTTCCGACTATAAGCAGTACCGCGAAGGCCTGCCGCGCGAGCGGGAGTGGATGTTCGCGCCCTCCGAAAACATCCCGCTGCTCGATATAAGAGGCGAGGGGGAGGATGTTCGCCTCACGCACATCGAGGAAATGACGGGCAAGGCTTACGGCCTTGTCTACCGCAGCCCGTATCACACCCTGTTCGTCGACCCAGTCCTGAAACGCGGCGGGGACTCGGATAACGCCGTTTACTCATATGAGCGCCTCGCGCAGAGCGCTTCACAGCCAGGGATAGTCACCGTCCCCGTAATAAGGCGCGGCGGGGAAGCGCGTTTCGTGCTGATAAGCCAGTACCGCCACGCGATACGCCGCGAGCAGCTTTGTTTCCCGCGCGGCTTCGGCGAGGACGGCCTCTCCGTGTTTGAAAACGTCCAAAAGGAGCTTTGGGAGGAGATAGGCGCCGTCCTGAAAGACCCCGCGACGGGCGGTGAAATCCGTTACGGCGGCCCCGGCGACCCCGCGGGCGCGCTGACCGAGCTCGGCAGCGTCACGGCGGACAGCGGCAGTCTTTGCAGCCGCGCCGTAGTCGTACAGGCGGAGCTTGCCGAATATTCGGCGCAGCGCGGCCATGAGGGCATACTCCGGGGCGCGGAGCTTACGGCGGACGAGCTGCGCGAAATGATAGCCCGAGGCGAAATCGACGACGGCTTCACCCTCGCGGCCTTCTCGCTGTGGAGCCTGCGCGGGACGGAATAGCCCGGGTATGGCGCATTGCTGTTTTAAACGTTCGGTTTTTGTGCAATATCAACGATAAGGTTTTGCCATAAGCAAGTTATACTTGAAAAATTGAGCAAAATCAGATAGACTTAGCGTATTGAAACCCATTTCAATGCAAAGGAGTTATACTATGCTTACTAAACGCGAAAATCTTATTGAAACTCTTAAGGGAGAAAACGGCCATCCCGACCGCTTTGTCAACCAGTATGAGCCCTTCTCCATTCTTTATGCTACTCCCGTTACCGCCCAGAGCCCCATGCCCACCTATGGCGGCGAGCCGACGAAGGACGCCTGGGGCGTCACGAAGTCCTGGCCCGAGGGAACGCCCGGCGCTTTCCCCGTGCATGACGAGGAGCACCTCGTTCTGAAGGATATGGAGAACTGGCGCAGCCAGGTAAAGGCCCCGAGACTTGAGTTCTCCGAGGAGGAATGGCTTCCCTACATTCAGATGGCGGAGAAGGTGGACAGAAAGGAAACCTTTGCTACCCTCTTCTATGCTCCCGGCCTCTTTGAGCAGTGCCATTACCTCATGAACATGCAGAACTGCATGATCGCCTTCTATGAGTATCCCGACGAGATGCACGAGCTCATCGACTACATCACCGAGTTCGAGCTTTCCTATGCCGAGATCGCCTGCAAGTACATCAAGCCCGACGCCTTCTTCCAGCATGACGACTGGGGCTCTCAGATCTCCACCTTCCTTTCTCCCGATATGTTCGAGGAGTTCTTCCTGCCCCGCTACAAGAAGCTTTACGGCTACTATAAGACCCATGGCTGCGAGGTAATAATGCACCATTCCGACTCTTATGCAAAGACCCTTGTACCCTACATGATTGAAATGGGCATCGACATCTGGCAGGGCGTTATGCGCACGAACAACATCGAGGAGCTTATCCCCGAGTACGGCGACAAAATCTGCTTCATGGGCGGCATAGACAGCGCCACCATCGACTTCCCGGATTGGAACGAGGGCGTAGTCGAGAAGCAGGTTCGCGACGCCTGCGAGAAGTTCGGCAAGTTCGGCAAGGGCTATATCCCCTGCGCTTCTCAGGGCCTCCCGATGAGCACCTTCCCCGGCGTTTACGAGACCACCAGCAAGTATATCGACATGATGAGCAAGGAGATGTTCCCCCGCAAGTAATGCGGCGCGGAGCGTCATTATACAGACTGTCAGCAACAGGCTGCGGCGTTTTGCCGCAGCCTGTTTTTTGAGAAACCGTCCGTGCCGTGCTTAGCGTGAGACTGAGAGACCGCATTATACACGGCGGGATGCTCACAGAAAAATGTACTTTGCCGTATTGACAATTCTGAAAAAAGACGCTAAAATAACAGGCGTTGCAAAATGAGAGTTGCATAACAAGCGTTATCGACGAGAGGATGGGGGATTATGCCGCCTAA
>JAEEUX010000204.1 GCA_016290695.1 Oscillospiraceae bacterium | reverse complement strand
ACTTGCAGAATATTCCGTCATATCGTCCAAAAATACTCGGCAATACACAAAGTATTACCTGCGTTTTTTGAACAATCTGACGAAAATCCTGACGGCGCAATCTATGCGCCGTAATTATGCGGTGTTGCCCTAAATATACTGCTGCGGAGCTATGTGCGGCATGGCAAAAGCCGGGAGGACAGAGATGCTTCTCCATCCTCCCGGCATTTGAAGAAAAGAGGCTTTTGCCTTAAAGCACCATTAATCAGGCGCCGGCAGCATAAGCGTCATAAGCATCCTGATAGATGCCGACGAGCTCATCCATGCCGAGACCCTTGAGACCCTCGATATAGCCGTCCCATTCGGAGATGGGCTTGGAGCCATCGACGAAGGCAAGGTAGTTTTCCTGAACGAAGGTGCCTATATCAGCCATGAGCTGGTTGGCGCGGGCAGTCTGCTCGTCGGTAAGAGAGACACCGGAGGGCCAATCCCAGGCGTAGTCGTTCTTCTGATCTTTCCAATAATCATGGATGTCGATAAGACGCTCGCCGCCGGGATAAGCATACTTTCTCATGCCGTCTTCCATGCCGTGCTCGGCAAGGGAGTTGAGGCCGTAGAACATGCACTTCCAGGCATAGGTGAGCGAGGTGTCGTTGAGAGCCCAATCGGTGGCGACGATGTTGTGGTTTTCGTCATACTCCCAGAGAACGCCTTCCTTGCCGTAGCTGGTGTCGAAGCAGCCGGTGGGGCTGTAACGCCAGTCGCACCAGGTGACCGCGAGCGGGATGTTTTCGCACTTGGCGCTTACGCAGGAGCTGCCGTAGGTTACGCGGCTGACCTTGTTGCCCATATGGACGGTCTGGTCAAGAGTTTTGAGCGGCTTGTGGAGCGGGACCCAAGAGCAGTTCGGGTCGTTCGTCGTCTGCGCTTCATAACCGGTTACCTCGCCGGGGCTGCAATATAGGTAGCCGACCTGACCGGTGGTGGTGAGGTCCTGGAAGCTGGTGTTGTTGGTGAAGGAGGTCCAGTTGGGGTTAATAAGACCCTCGGAATACCACTGCTGAATCATGCCGACGAATTCGCGGTCAGATTCGTTCATGTTGGCGAGCTTTGCCTTACCGTCGACAACGAAGGTCGGGAAGATACGGTCGCTGACATAGGGGAGCGTATCCATGGAGGCGAAGCTGTAAGTACCCGCCATGTCGATGCTGGCGAACATGGGCCACGGGAATTCGCAGGTGTCAATCTCGCTCTTTACGCGGAGAAGATAATCGTGGAGCTGGTCATAGGTGCGGATATCGTCGTTCGTGAGACCAAACTTCTCAAGCCAGTCTCCGCGGGTCATGTAGTTGGAGCTGATGAGCGGATCCTTGAGGAAAGCGTAGAAGGTGAGGATGAGGTCGTCTTCATAGAAAACGCTTTCGTAGATGGAGTCGTCATTCGGGTCCTTGGTTGCTTCATATATATAATTCGGGCAATAATCTTTGTAATCATAGACGTTTATGAACCAATGTTCGTCAAGAACGGCTTTTTTGAAGGGGCCGGAGGTATAGAAATAAGATGCCTGCGAACTGATGTCACACAAATCGTCGGAAGCAAGGAGAACTGCAAAGTTTTCGGAACGGGTTTCGGAAGAGATGAGGACGTATTCGATGTTTACGCCTGTGCGCTCGCGCTCAAAGGAAGCGAAGGGCATATTTTCATAGCCCGACTCGTCTACAGCCTGAGGCGCCCAAACGACGGTCCAGAAGGTGAAGACCTCGTCCGTGGTGCAGAACGGAAGTTCGTACTCATAGTTACTGGTGGGGAAACCCTTTTCGTTGGTTTCAAAGTTTCCTTTCGCAAATTTGTAGGGAGAATCGCTGTCACTTGAAGCTGATACGCTGTTGTCATCTGTTGGAGTATCGGATGCCGGGGGGTCGGAAGCGTCGCTGGATGGATTGCCGGTGGTGCCGCAGCCCGCAAACAGGGCCACAAGCATGGCAAGCACGAGAATAAAACCTAAAGTTTTCTTCATGCTCAACAAAATCTCCTTTCATAATGATTATAAATTTGGGTATATTTCCCCTTGCTCCCTTGTATTGTAACCCCGCAACTTATTAAAGTCAACAAAAACTTTTGCAACAATCCCTTAATCATTGAACATAATTACTAAACAGACCGAAAAAACAGCTCCGGAAGCAAAAAAATGCAACCGAAGCTGTAAAAAACACGGAATGTAAAGACATCTGTCATTATTGAGCGGGGGCGCCGATGGCGTCGAGAAAACGGTCACGGATAAAATCATCCGGATAACGCCCGAGCTGGGCGTATTTATCCTTGGAAATGAAGCCACCTGCCATGGACGCGTGTCCGCCGCCGTCCCCGACGCCCTCAAAGGCGGCGCGTATTACGTTTCCGGCGTGAACGTCACTGCGTTCGGAGCGGATGGAGAATTTAAGCCCGCTGTCTCTCTCGCAGTAGATAACCGCGACCTCGACCTCGAGCAGAGAGAGGACGAAGTCCGCGAGAATGGCTATCATCGCGTCGGGGCAGGGGAAAGGAATTTTCGAAAAGCCTATGTAGCCGAAAACCCTGATGTTTTCGATGGCGGCGCCATAGGAGCGAAGATCCTGGAACTGCATGTTGTTGCTTTCAAGCGAGACGATAAGCTCGTTGTCGGCATAGGGAAAAAGAAATGCGAACATGTCTATGTCACGCAGGGTGACTCCGCGGGAAAACTGCATAGTGTCCATCTTTATTCCGTAGAGAAGCGCTGTTGCCGTGTCCCTGTCCGGCGTGATGCCGAGAGTGCGGTAATATTCGGATATGAGCGTTGCGCAGGCGCCGACGATCTGAATGTCGGAGTATCTGTAATCAACGTGGGTAAAGGTCGGGTGATGGTCTATGCTCGCGACCTCGTCGCCTATGAAGTCGGTGGTGTTGCCGCTGTTTTTCTGAGAGTCGACGCAGATTATGTAGTCCGTTTCCCTGAGAGTGGGTTTAAGCTCATCGTAAGAGCTCATCGAGATGCCGAATGCCGTGAGCATTTTCGAGGCGCTGAGCTTGTCGATTCTGCCCTCGTAGCAGATGGTGGAGGGAATGCTGAATTTCTGAAAAAGCTTTTGGAGAGCAAATGCGGAGGCGATAGCGTCCGGGTCCGGGAAATTGTGCGTCTGGATATAGACGCTGTGGCCGCTGCAAAGCTCTATAAGCTGCATTATTTTCTCTTTTGTGGTTATAGAGTCCATATTAATCACCCCTTATCGGACATAGTTTATCACCCGTCGGCGGTTATCGTCAAGAAAAACAGACTTTCAGGGCAGGGGCCTTTCCGAGCGGGGCGGAAGGCGGATGAAAACGCTTTGATTGCGCCGCTGCAGCGGAATAAACGGCAAGTATTTGTAAATATAAACAATCCTGTATTTTAATGAATGTTTAAAATGCCGTTTTTTTGCATTTGAGGCATTTTTTTAGTGCATTTCCGCAAAAGCTGTACTACAATGAAAATATGAGAAGAATATAAACCTGCGGAAACGGGGAATCGGAGCCTGTGTCTGCGCCGGTTTTTCGAGCCGCGGCGTCAAAGTCCATTTTTATCATCAGACGCTTTTATCAGCGATGGAGGAATAAGCTATGAGTATGTTCGGTAAAAAAGCAAAATACCAAAATGATACCTCTGCGGCTCAGGAGTCTGCTATGAGCGCTGAGCGTGAAAAAGCCTATGAAACGGGCTTGAACCTTATTGACGCGATGAAGGATGTCATTCAGAAACAGGGCAAGAATGATCCCTTTAAGACCTATCTCGATAATATCAGCTCCAATCAGGAGCTTTTTGACAACCAGAGGAGTATGCTTGAGCAGATAGGTGCCTCTTCGCGCAATATTGAAACCGGGCTTTCCAATATAGTCGAGTCCTTCAGTCAGAACGACGAACGCGTTGACAGCGGCATCGAGACCGTCAGAGTCATCATGCAGGCTGTTAACAACGTCGAAGCGACGAACATCGAGCTTCGCAGCAAGTGCGACGAGCTCAGCTCCGGCATCAGAACCGTTATCGGCTTTATGAACGAAATCGAGAAGATTTCCGACCAGACTAACCTCCTCGCTGTTAACGCCTCCATCGAGGCGGCACGCGCGGGTACCGCCGGCAAGGGCTTTGCAGTCGTTGCGGGTGAGGTTCGCACGCTTGCAAAGGGAACGAGTGAGATAACCACCGAGATTGAAAAGAGCATCGGCCTCCTTACCGACCAGATGAAAGAGGTTATCAGCAAGAGTGAGACGAACATGGAGCTCATCAAAAAGCTCAAGGAGACCATGGATATCTCCATCGACGAGTTTAACGACATTAAGGCCGCAAGCTCTGAGAGCAGAGAGCAGGCGGATCGCCTCATTGACGATATGAGAGAAGCCTCGAACTGCGTTGCGCGCGCCGAGTCCTCCGCCTCCGATATAGAAAACTATGAGGCGAAGAACAGGGAAGAGCTTGCCGCCATTGGCAAGAATATGTCCGTAAGCTCGGATAAGCTTGCTTCGCTTTCTTCTTACCTCGATTCCTTCCGCGACGTCCTTGAGACGCTGAAATAACGTAGTTAAGAATATTAGCAACAAGGATGATTATCGTGACTTTGCAAAAGCTTTCGCAGAAAAAAATATAGTTACCATATTT
>JAEEUX010000203.1 GCA_016290695.1 Oscillospiraceae bacterium | reverse complement strand
TCTTCCTCGGCGGATAAATCCCCCGCCGCAGCGCTAAGCTGCAATTGTTCATCACTTGCACTTTTTAAACGATCCAATTGCATAATATACCTACTTTATTGTAATTATTATATAATCTAATTTTTAAACTGTCAAGAGTATATAAATAATTTTTTAATAATCAGCCCGATTTTGCTTTCATTTTTGGTTATTTCCACAAAAAGCGATATTTTAATTGTTAAATTTGCATTAACAAATATTATTTACAACTCAAATCAAGCGGCACATATTGGTGTAAAATGTAATATTGCGGGATTTATACGCGGCTCAGTTCTTCACAAGCGCACGTATAAGGTCCGCAAGTTCCGCGGCAAGCCTCTCCGTCGCTTCCTTATCAAAGGCTTCCACCATCACGCGGATAAGTGCCTCTGTCCCGCTCGGGCGGATGAGAACGCGTCCCTTGTCCCCGAGCGCCGCCTCCGCCTTTTTCACGGCGTCGGAAAGCTCCTTCGAGGAAATAACGGCGTCCTTCTGTTCGTTATCCGCCACGGGGACGTTAATGAGCTTCTGCGGATATTGAACAATCTCTTCCGCAAGCTGAGAAAGAGTTCTTTCCGTGCCGGAAAGGATATTCAGTATCTTTATCGCCGCAAGCTGCCCGTCTCCCGTCGTGGAATCATCGAGAAAAATAAGATGGCCCGACTGCTCGCCGCCGATGTTCGCGCCGATCTTCTGCATCATTTCAAGGACGTTTCTATCACCGACTGCGGCGCAGCGCAGCTCGATGCCGCGCTCGGCAGCATAGAGCTTGAAGCCGATATTGGACATAACCGTGGCGACGATAAAATCGTTCTTCAACTTGCCTTTTTTCTTCATGTCGCAGCCGCAGATGGCCATTATCCTGTCGCCGTCCACCTCATGGCCCTTTTCGTCCACGGCAAGGCACCTGTCCGCATCGCCGTCAAAGGCAATGCCGATATTGTAGCCTCCCTCAACAACGAGCCTTGCGAGCTTTTTCATGTTCGTAGAGCCGCACTGGTCGTTGATATTGAGGCCATCCGGCTTATCGCAGATAACGGTAAGGTCGATGTCAAAGCGGGAGAATATTTTTTCCGCCGTAACTGAGGCCGCTCCGTTGGCGCAGTCTATAAGCACCTTCAGACCGGAAATATTCTCACCAAAGGAGGCTATATACTCGATATAAGCGTCCATAAGCGCCTGCCTGCCCCGGCGAAGCTGGCCTATGTCTGCGCCCTCCGCGTTTTTCACCGGGATGGACTCAAGAACGATCCTTTCAATTTCAAGCTCAAGCTCGTCTGAGAGCTTGAAGCCGCTCCCGTCGAAAATCTTTATCCCGTTATACTGGAAAGGATTGTGCGAGGCGGAAATAACTATGCCCGCGTCCGCGCTGGCCTTCATCGTCGCGAAGGCGACGGCCGGCGTGGAAATAACACCAAGGGAGATAACGTCGCCCCCGGCGGAGCATATTCCGGAAATAAGGCTCGCTTCGAGCATATCGGAGGATATTCTTGTATCCTTCCCTATCACGAAAAGCGGCGCGCCCGACTTGCCCTTTGCAAGAACAGCCGCTGCCGCGCGCCCGACTTCATACGCAAGCGAAGCGTCGAGGCCCCTGTTCGCCACGCCTCTGATTCCGTCAGTACCGAATAATTGTCCCATATAATATCACCATTTTATTCATTAAACATTCTTTGCTGGCCTTCAAGCAAATTATCTGAGCCGTTTTTCCCGTCAAAGGGGATGCCGAGATGCTCATAGGCAAGCCTTGTCGCGCAGCGGCCGCGCGGAGTGCGCGTAAGGAAGCCCTGCTGCAAAAGGAAGGGCTCATACATATCCTCTATCGTAACGGTTTCCTCATTTATCGTCGCGGAAAGGGTTTCAAGACCAACGGGTCCCCCGCCATAGTTTATTATTATGCTTTCAAGGAGGCGACGGTCAATAGCGTCGAGTCCAAGCTGATCTATCTCGAGGCGGTTCAGGGCTTCGTTTGCGAGCTCGCGCGTAATCACTCCGTCGCCTATGACCTGCGCAAAATCGCGCACGCGGCGGAGCATACGGTTAGCGATACGCGGCGTCCCGCGCGACCTTCGCGCTATTTCGAGCGAGCCGCCCTTATCTATTGCGATACCTAAAAGATCCGAACTGCGCTCGATGATCATTTGAAGCTCCTCGGGCCTATATAGCTCAAGCTTGAGCATAACGCCGAAGCGATCGCGCAGCGGAGCGGAAAGCTGTCCGGAACGCGTCGTCGCGCCGATAAGAGTAAACTTTTTCAGTTCGAGGCGGATGGAGTTTGCGGATGGGCCCTGGCCGATGATGATATCTATCTCGTTATCCTCCATGGCAGGGTAAAGAATCTCCTCCACCGAACGGTTCATCCGGTGGATCTCATCTACAAATAGAATATCGTTTTCATTGAGATTTGTGAGCAACGCCGCGAGGTCCCTCGGTTTCTCAATCGCAGGGCCGGAGGTTTTGCGAATATTCACGCCCATCTCATTGGCAATTATGCTCGCGAGAGTGGTTTTCCCGAGGCCGGGGGGACCGTGGAGCAAGACGTGGTCGAGCGGCTCGCCGCGCTTTTTTGCCGCTTCGATGAAAACCTTGAGGTTGCCTTTCGCCTTCTCCTGCCCGATAAACTCGGGAAGCGTCTGAGGGCGAAGAGAAAATTCCGCTTCATCGCCAAGCGAAAATTCAGGCTTCAAAAGGTCCTTCTCCGAGGCAAAATCGTTTGTAAAATCTATGCTCATATAAAAGCCTTTCGGTTATTTCAGAGAATTCTTTAAAACGAGCTTGATAGCGTCCTCAACGGAAAGCTTCTCGATGTCAACGCCCTTCAGCGCGGAGCTTATCTCCGCCGGCGAATAGCCCAAAACACCGAGCGCGGAGCTTATGTCACCGGCCTTCGTGCCGCCAGTGGGCACGCCTGCGGGAAGCCACGAATCTCCGCCGGAGGAAACGAAATTGCCGCTCATTTTGTCCTTCAGTTCAAGCAGAATGCGCTGCGCGAGCTTTTTGCCGATGCCGGGAGCCGCCATGAGTGCCTTTTCATTTTCGAGGGCGACGGCTGAGGCAAGGTCTGCCGGAGAATTGGCCGAAAGTATAGCAAGCGCCGCTTTGGGGCCGACACCGGATATGCCGATGAGCATTTTAAAGGCTTCAAGCTCCTGCTGGGTGAAGAAGCCGAAGATATCAAAGGCGTCCTCACGGATGTTGCAGAAGGTATAAAGCGTCGCCGCCTCGCCGATTTTCAGCGAGCTTTGAGTATAAGCCGTAGTGTGGCAGGCATAGCCCACGCCGCCGCAGTCCACCACAGCCATATATGACTCCAGAACCGTGATTATGCCCTTCAGGTAGTAGAACATTCCTTCGTCCCCCAATCTTTATAAAGCAGTGAATTAGCCGACCTCGCGTGGCAGAGCGCTATCGCGAGCGCGTCGGCGGCGTCGTCCGGGCGGGGGATTTTATCGAGCCGCAGAAGCCGCTGCACCATGTCCATGACCTGCCGTTTTTCCGCCCTGCCGTAGCCGACGACGGACTGCTTCACTTGCAAGGGCGTATACTCAAACAAAGGAACGCCGTGCACCTTTCCGCAAAGGAGAAGAATTCCTCTGCCGTGGGCGACGGCTATTCCCGTAGTTATATTGGTGTTGAAAAACAGTTCCTCAATGGCTATCGCGTCCGGTGAAAAGGCTTCTATGAGTTTGTTGCAGTCGTTATAAATCATCTCAAGGCGCTCCGCCAGAGGATGATGCGCAGGCGTAGTTATCGCGCCGTAGTTTATAACGCTCTGGCTGCCGTTTTCCGAGCGGATAATCCCGAAACCCACAGTCGCTACGCCGGGGTCGAGCCCCATGATGACCATCGGTATCTCCTCCGATTATTCGGCAGGTTCAAGGAGCTTTGCTCTGAGCTTTTCGATGTTAGCCTCGGAAACGCCGCAGTCGAGAATATAATTACGGACGCTTCCGTATTTATCCACAATGTGTTCAAGCGTGCGCTCAATGGTCTCAGGCGCGGTACGGTAAAAGCCGCGGTTATAGTCCGCTCGGCCGTCTTTATCCTTGAAATACGGGTCGCCGGGAAGCTCGGCATAGAACGGGCGGAGCATAACCATAGAAAGGCTGTAATCGCCCATAACATCATACTTGCTTACGCCGCAGAGGCTCAGCACGAGAGCACTTATTATGCCCGTTCTGTCCTTGCCCGTGAAGCAGTGGAAAAGGACGCCGCCGTCCCACTCCGAGAAGAAGTCGATTACGCGCTTTATCCAGCCCTTGCCGTCCTCAATAAGCGAAATGTAAACGGGCCACCACTCGATATCGAAGGGATCGCGCCCATCCTCCGCCTTGGGAGGGCCCTTTTCTTCAGCCTCGCTCCCTTTGGCGACGTTGGGGTCAAAAAACGGCATAAGTTTATAGACAAAATCGGCGTTTTCACGCAGGCAGTTAACAGGATGGTCCGACTCCTTCTCGCCGCGCAGGTCAACCACGGCACTCACGCCGTAATCCTTCAGGAAGCGGATATCGTTTTCAGTGAGAGCCTTCGGCACTTCGCTTCTTACAAATACGCCGTACTTGGTTATCATTCCGTTTTCTGCGGGGAAGCCACCCAAATCGCGAGCGTTTACAAGCCCTTCCAGAGGGATATGTTTATATTTTTGCATGTAGACATACCTT
>JAEEUX010000202.1 GCA_016290695.1 Oscillospiraceae bacterium | reverse complement strand
GTCTTGTGTGCATGAAGAGGGTGATCACACCCTCCCGATGTTCCTCGCGATGGCGTAGGCCTGCCGCGTGGCGGACAGGACGTTGGCGGGCTTCACGCTGTCGCCGATGAGGTAGTACTCCGGCGCGCAGAGAGCCAGCGCGTCGGCCTCCTCCGCCAGGGGCTTCTGGCCGACGGCGTAGATGACGGTGCCCGCCGGGATCTCCTCCCGGCCGTCCGCGGTCTCCACGGTCAGGGAGCCGCCGTTCACGGCGACGGCTTTCGTGTTCAGCCGCAGATCGACGCCGAGGTTGTCCATATAGATGCCGTAGTACATGAACGCGACGCTCCGGATGTCGATGCCGGGCCTGTCCGCCATCTCCACGACGGTGACTTTATGTCCGAGCTGCGCGAGCCAGATGGCCAGCTCCAGACCGACCTGGCCGGCGCCCATGATGACGGCGTCGCCCTTCACGGACTCCACGTCCTCCAGGACCGACTCGGCCGGCAGGGCCTTTTCGATGCCCGGGACGGGGGGAACGACCGGCCGCGCGCCCAGGGAGGCGATGATCACGTCGGGCTTGAGCTCCTCAGCCAGGGCGGGCGTCACGGCCGTGTTCATGCGCACGTCGACGCCGTTGACCTCCAGCAGGCGCGCCTGGCGCTTCAGGTACCTGCCGAGATTCTTCTTGAACGGGACCTTCTCCTCGCAGTTGAGGATGCCGCCGAGCTTTCCGGTCTTCTCGCAGAGGATGACCTCGTTGCCCATCTTCGCGGCCTGGATGGCGGCCTCCATGCCGCCGACGCCGCCGCCGGCGACCAGCACCTTCTTCGGGTGGGCGGCCGTACGCGGCATCATCTTGACGTCCAGCTCCTGCCCAATCTCGGGATTCAGGGTGCAGCGGAAGATGCGGTGCTCGCCGACGTTGTTGAAGCACTGCAGGCAGCGGATGCACGGGGCGATCTCGTCCTCGCGGCCGGTCCTGGCCTTGATGGGGAAGTCCGGGTCCGCCAGCGTCTGGCGGGCGACGTTGATGATGTCCGCGCCGCCCTCGGCCAGGAAGCGTTCCATGTGGGCCGGGTCGGTGAACGCGCCGACCGTGGCGACCAGGGACTTCGTCACGTGCTTCTTGATCTCACGCGCGTATTTGGAGTTGCATCCGTCCTCCAGGAACATGGAGGGATGGACGACGATGAAGGTCTCGTCGATCTCGTGGAGGCCGGCGGAGACGTGGATGATGTCGACCTTTCCGTCCACGGCCTGGGCGATGCGCACGCCCTCCTCGATGCCGTAGCCGCGCGGGTCGATCTCGCTGCCGGAGAAGCGGAACTCGATGGGCATGTCCTCTCCCACGGCCTTCCGGATGGAATCGATGACGAGCAGGGGGAAGCGCATGCGGTTCTCGAAGCTGCCGCCCCACGTGTCCGTGCGGTGGTTGAAGATGTGGGACATGAACTGGTGCAGCAGCCAGCCGTGGCCGCCGTGCAGAGTCACCATGCCGAAGCCGCAGCGCTTGGCAAAGGCCGCCGCCTCATAATGCTTGCGTATCGTGCGCTCCATTATTTCCTCGGTCATCGCGTAGGCATGGACCTTGCGCCCGAAGCTTTCCGTCTCGCACTCGACAGGGCCGTAAATTCTGTGCCCCTCCTCAAAGGAAGAACGCGCGCCGCTGCCGCCGTGGGACATCTCCATGGAGGCGACGGCTCCGTGGCGGGAAATCGCCTCGGCAAGCTTGCTCAGATGGGGCAGGCCGCTCGGGTCGTCCAGCTCGATGTGGTTGCCGTTTGCAAGCGCAATTTCGCTGTCCACCATAGCGTCGCCTATGCAGACGGAGGCCGCGCCGCCGACTGCCTTGCGCTCATAGTAGCAGATAAGCTCGTTAATGGGGCGGTTGCCGCGCTCGCTGTGCGTGTGGTGCCCGCCCGTGGGCGAGGCGAAAATCCTGTTGCGGAAAAGCGTTCCGCCGATCATTATCGGGGAAAACAGATGCGGATATTTACATTCATACATAATTGTATACGTCACTCCTTGAGCATATTTATAATATGTAGACATATTATCATGCGCCGCCCGGAATGTAAAGGAATTCCGTCGCAGGGAGCGCGTGTTTTGTCGCTTTGCCGGTTTGTGATTTTGCAGCGCTTTGCCGCCAAATTATAATATAATTTTGTTCAAATATGTCAAAACCGCTTGACAGTGCTGCAATTATATGTTTTTATGGAGTAAAGGGATACAGACATTAGTTTTTCTGAACTCTCGCTTGCTGAATTTCCGAGTGCGGGCGGTCTTGCCGTGATATTTCACATTTTATCGCGTAGCGGATTGTGACATATTACAAAAAATATTTTTTTGCAATTTTCAATGTCCCCAAACGGCCTCCTGAAGCGTTATATAGTGCGAAAGGCAAAATCAGCCCAACATTTTTAAGAGGTGTTCATCATGAAAAAAATCATTTTAATCATCATAGCTCTGCTCGCGGCGGCGCTGCTCGTCTGCGTGCTGCCTCTGCCGAGCGGCGCGAGCAAGACTGTCGACGGCGTATGGCTGCACGAAAGCGGCGCGGAGGAGCCGATAACGATAAGCCTGGACGGCACGCTTTACCGCTATCTCTTCCGTGACTACAAATGGAGCGGCGTTCTCAAGATTCCCGGCGTGATAGAGATGAAAAACGACGAAAGAATAGAGCTCGCCGTTACGAAACCTATCTTAGGGATATATCATGCCAGCGTTTTTGCATACGACAGGAGGGTGAACCGCTTCCACTTTTGCGGGGATCTTTTCTTCGACAAAGATATGAACACCATAATTTTCACCCTTGATAAGCAGCTCGGAGTAGGAGGCGTTATCGCCGCCCCCGCGACAAACGCAGACGAGGCGAAGGCCCTTATCGACGCCTTGCCCTTCGGCGGAATAGTCCCGGACGGCCTCGCCTGACTTATTAAGCGGGAGCTCTTTATGCCAGAGAAAAGCCGCGCTTTTTAGAGAGAGGAAAACGAATTCATGAAAAAGCACAACAAAATCTTCGCTGTCGCTATAATAATTCTGCTTGTCCTGTTCCTCGTTTACTACCACCTGAGCTATTACGCCGCACTCGCGGGCATAGGCTTTCCGAACGGCAGAACGCGCGATATTTTTCAGGGCATAGACCCCAACGGCCACGAATACCGCGTCATCCTGCGCGAGGAAGACGGCGTGGGCGACGCCTTCGCCCTGCTCACGAAAAACTCCGTCGGAATTTGGGAGCTTTCGATGCTGAATGATAAAAAGTCGGCCTACGGCACGGTTCAGACCGCATGGATGGATGTGTCGGGCTTTGCCCGTTACGGCGAAGCGGACGACATTACCCACATGTTTGAGTTTCACGAGGCTTACGCCGGAAACAACGCAGCAGCGCCGCTTGAAAACATCGCCGGGCTGCTTCCGGCCGGCATGGCGGTGGAGCTGCAGCAGGCAGGCTCCGCGTACACTCTGCATTTTGTGTACTACGGTGAAAGCTGGCCCCTTACGGAAACCGGCATCATGGATATACTGGCTCAAAACGGATACATAGACCCCTCGCTGAATTCTTCTGACAATACCGGCATCGCCGCCGCAAACAACGCGGCAGACGGCTAAAGCAAGCCGCCGCGCCGCAGAAAGAGGATTGCATGAACAAAATCAAAACATTTATCTCCGGCTACAAATTTCTCCTTGGCTGCGTTTGGCACGCTTCAAAGGCATACGTCATTTTAAACCTTATCAGCAATCTCGTCGCCGTACCTGTCGCGCTTATCGCAAGCGTTTCCGTGGCGCAGAAGGTCATAGACCGCGTCCTTGCCGGCGGCACGTTTTTGTCAGTGCTCGGCATTATTGCGGTTTACTTCGCCGTGTTCGTCGTCGCCTCGCTCATACAAAACGGCGTCGGGCTGTTTTACTCCCAGTGGAAGATAGAAGAAATCACGATGAAAATAAAAAAAGAGCTGCACGCGCAGGCTCTTAGAACCGATTTTCGCTGGCTCGACGACCCCGCCTTTTTCCAAAGCATCAACCTCTCGCTGCAAAGCATACCCGGCCAAACGATCAGCGCCGTAAACAACACCTCGCAGATACTCGGTATGGTAACGGGCAGCCTGGCCATGCTCGGCCTGATCGCGGAAACAGGGCTTCTTCTCGCCGCGATAGTCCTTGCGGGCATAATCGGCGCATCGCTTTTGCAGGCAAGGCAGGTCAGGGAAATTTTAAAGCAGATGCCGGAGGACGCGGCAAGGGAGCAGCTTCTTGATTATATCGCCCGTATCTATCAGGAGCAGGACTCAGCTTCCGAGCTGAAGGCAACGCGCCTGCCAAAGCTGCTTGACAAGCGCTTCGACGCCTTCTGCGCCAATCACATAGCGGCGTATCGCGGAATAATGAAGCGCAGCGGCTTTTGGGGGCTTTCATCGGAATGGCTGCGTAAGCTTATGGATTACGGCGTAATTCTTTATGCCGCCGTCGGCTTATACGCGGGCTGGGTTCAAAGCGTCGGCGTTTTCGCCACGCTTATAGCGGCTGCGGCAGCGCTCACCGGCGCGCTCGCGCCGCTTTCCACGATTGCCATGACCGTTTCGCGCATTATGCAGACGAGCACCATGCTCCATGCATTCTTTGACCTCGCTTCCCCGATAGAAACCTCAACGGGTGCAGACGCCCCAAGCGGCGCTTTCGGCGTGGAATTTAAGGCTATGGACTTTGCTTATCCGGAGCGCGACCCGATT
>JAEEUX010000201.1 GCA_016290695.1 Oscillospiraceae bacterium | reverse complement strand
GCGGGCGGATTTTGCGGGCACAAAGCTGCCTATCTGCGCCATGAGCACGATAAGCGCCGTCTGGCGCATATAGGTGGATTTTCCGGCCATGTTCGGGCCGGTTATGATGACGACGGGGCTCTTCTCACCGTCGAGCAGCGTGTCGTTCGGGACGAAAAGGCTGTCCGTCTGCGCCGCCTCGACGACGGGGTGCCGCCCGTCGCGTATGTCGATTATGTCGGAAACGTCCACCTCGGGCTTGCAGTAATTGTTCCGCGCGGCAGCTTCCGCGAGGGAAGCAAGCGCGTCGAGCTCGGCGACGAGGGCCGCAGTCGCGCGGATATCAACCGCCATGTCGGAGATTTTCTGCGCCGTATCCGTGAACAAGCGGAATTCAAGCTCGGTCAGACGGTCATGCGCCGTGAGAAGCTGGGTCTCAAGCTCCTTGAGCTCCTCGGTTATGAACCTTTCGCAGTTTACGAGCGTCTGCTTGCGGATATAGTCCTCGGGAACGTCCTCGCTCTGGCTGCGCGGCAGCTCGATATAATAGCCGAAAACCTTGTTGTAGCCTATGCGGAGTTTTTTGCCCGTGCGTTCCTTTTCGCGCGCCTCTATTGCGGCGACGGCGCCCTTGGCGTTTTTCGTAAGGTCGCGCAGGCGGTCGATATCCTCGGAGTAGCCGGGTCTTATCATGCCGCCCTCGCGGACGGAGAAGGGAGGATCGGCGCAGATAACATCGCGTATGAGCGAAACTGCGGCGCCAAGCTCGTCCATTTGGGCGATTTCCTTCAGCGCGGGGCTTTTCACAGCGGATAAAAGACGCTTTATCTCCGGAAGCTGCTCGGCGGAGGATGCGATGCAGGCAAGGTCGCGCGCGTTGCCGCTTCCGTATACCACGCGCCCGATAAGGCGCTCCATGTCGTCGATATTTTTGAGCGCCTCGCGCAGCTCGCTGCGGGTTATGGTGTCGGAATAAAGCTCGGAAACCGCGTCGAGACGGCGGTTTATCGCCGGGACGGAGAGCAGCGGCTTTTCAATCCACGAGCGGAGCAAACGCCCGCCCATCGCGGTTTTCGTCTTGTCGAGCACCCACAGGAGGCTGCCGCGCTTATCCTTGGAACGCAGCGTTTCCGTAAGCTCAAGGTTGCGGCGCGTCTGATAGTCAAGCTCCATGAACTGCCCCGCCGTGTAGAGCGTGAGAGTGTCGATGTGGCTGAGCTCGGTCTTCTGCGTATCGTGCAGGTATTTGAGAAGCGCGCCCGCCGCTGAGATAAGCGCGCGCTTATCCTCGTTTTTCGCAAAGCAGTCGTTTCCGAAATGCTTTTTGAAGAGCGTTGAGGCGGAAGCGTACTCAAAAACCTCGTCGTCCGTCTGGCAGAGGCATTTCGTGCGGCTCGTAAGCTGGCGGCGAATGTCGTTTTCTCCGGCTGCGGCGGAGTTTAAAAGCGCCTCGGCGGGGCTGTAGCGCACAAGCTCGCTGAGAACGTGCATCATGGCGCTGCCGCCTGAAAAATCCGCCGCGAGGAATTCGCCCGTGGAGATATCGGCAAAGCAGACCGCGCCGCAGTCCCGCCCGGCGTAAACGGCGCTTATGTAGTTCTGCCGCCCCTCCTCCAGCATGGAGGATTCAATTACCGTTCCGGGCGTAATTATGCGGACTATGTCGCGGCTGACGAGCCCCTTTGCCAGAGCAGGGTCCTCCGTCTGCTCGCAGATGGCAACCTTGTAGCCCTTGGCAAGCAGGCGCGCGACGTAGCTTTCGTAAGCGTGGTAGGGTACGCCGCACATGGGCGTGCGCTCATCCTCGGGCTTGCCCCTGTCGCGCGTGGTGAGCGTGAGCTCCAGCTCCTTTGAAACGAGGAGCGCGTCCTCGTTGAACATTTCGTAAAAATCGCCGAGGCGGAAAAAAAGAATGCAGTCGGGCAGCTCCGCCTTGATTTTCAGGTATTGCTGCATCATCGGCGTCGTTTCAGCCATTTTGCCCCGCCTCCTTTTGAATAAGCTCACCCTCAAGGCTCCATGTGGTGCTGCCGGTTATCTTAACGTCGGCAAAGGAGCCGATAAGCGCTTCGTCGCCCTTAATGCGGACGAGCCTGTTGCATGAGGTGCGCGCCGTGAGCAGCTCGCGCGTGTCGTTTACCCCGTCTATGAGGACGCGGTAGCTTTTGCCGACATGCGCCGCCTGCGTTTCGGCGGAGATGGCGTTCTGTGCGGCTAAAAGACGGTCAAAGCGGCGCTGCTTATCCTCGCGCGTGAAGGGGTCGGGCATCGAAGCGGCGGGGGTCCCGTTGCGCGGGGAGTAGATAAAGGTGAAGAGCATGTCGAAGCGGATGAGCTCGACGAGCGAAAGCGTTTCCTCGAATTCCTCCTCCGTTTCACCGGGGAAGCCCACGATAACGTCGCTCGTTATGGCTATTCCGGGAACGGCGGCGCGCGCCTTTTCGACGAGCTCTATGTATTTTTCGCGCGTGTAGCCGCGGTTCATCGCGTGGAGAACGCGGCTGCTGCCGGACTGGAAGGGCAGATGGATGTGGCGCTCCGCCTTTTCGCAGTCCGCAAGGGTTTTGAAGAGCCTGTCCGTCGCGTCCTTGGGATGGCTCGTCATGAAGCGTATGACGAACTCGCCGGGGATCTTGTTGATTTCTTCGATCAAATAGGAAAAATCGGCCTCGCAGCCGAGGTCACGTCCGTAGGAATTCACGTTCTGGCCGAGGAGGGTAATGTCCTTATACCCGGCGTCAATAAGCTCCCGCGCCTCGTCGATGACCGCCTCGGGGCTGCGGCTGCGCTCGCGCCCGCGAACGTAGGGAACCACGCAGTAGGAGCAGAAATTATTGCAGCCGTACATTACGGAAAGCCATGCCTTTATGCTGCTTGAGCGCACGACCGGCAGGCCCTCGTAACGCTCGCCGTCTATCTGCCTTACCTCGAAAACGCGGCCCTTGTGAGGCTTGAGCGTGCGCTCCAAAAGCTCGGGGAAGCGGTAAAGCTCATGCGTTCCGAAAACAAGGTCGACGTGCCTGAAGGATTTTTTAACGCGCAGAGCCATGTGCTCCTGCGTGACCATGCAGCCGCAGAGCGCGATTATCTGCCCGGGCTTGGCGCGCTTTGTGTGGACGAGCGCGCCGACGTTTCCGAGCACGCGCATTTCTGCGTGTTCACGCACGGCGCAGGTGTTTATAAGGATGAGATCGGCTTCGGCCTCGTATTCGGTAAAGGCGTAACCCATTTCTCTGAGCATACCGCGCAGCTTTTCGCTGTCCGCCTCGTTCTGCTGGCAGCCGTATGTATCGACAAAGGCGAGGGGAGGACTTTTCAGCGCGGAATTTCCGGCGGCTATTCTCTCTATCGCGTCCCTTTGGCGCTGCAGCTCTTCTTCCGGAAGCTGTGGGATGATTTTCGGCAAAATAAACGCTCCTTCGTGGCACATGTAAGCCCCGGAAAACCGGGGAGAATTGGCGACTGACAATATCGCGGCGCAGGGCTCGCGAAAAACCGCCACTCGGTTATTTTAGCATATTCCGCAGGCGAAGTAAAGAAATAACGAGCAAAGCCGGGAGCTGGGCACTGCCGAGCGATTTTTGCATAAGCCGTGAAATTTATAGTTGCCAAGCGGGAAAAAATATACTATAATAATTGAGCTTAACTACTATTGGCAAGACCGTACAGGGTTGTTCCCGCGGCTTGTCATGCTCTGCCGCGCATGGCGTATGGCAGGGCCGCACTAACTGGGGAGTCAGCGGTGCCCTGCACCTGCAACCCGCTATAGCAGGAGTGAATTCCGGCCCCCGGTTTCGTTATGTGCCGTCAGATTCTCGCAAGAGGCGTTGAAGGAACGGTCTCGCGCAACGGAAACCCGTGAACCATGTCAGGCGGGAGACCGAGCAGCATTAAGCGGTGCTTTCCGTGTGCCGCGGGGAAGCCGTTTCTGAGCTTTCTGCGGAAGTTCCGGGCATGTTTCGGGTATCAAAGGTCGGTGTGCGATCCTGCGATACGCCTTGCTTTTTCCGCGAAGGACGGGAGGTTAAAATGTATCAGGCTCTTTATAGAAAATGGCGTCCCAAGACCTTTGACGAGGTCGTTGGCCAAAAGCACGTTACCGACACGCTGAAGCGCCAGGTCGCGCAGGACAGGCTTTCCCACGCCTATCTTTTCACCGGCACGCGCGGAACGGGCAAAACCACCTGCGCCAAGCTCCTTGCCCGCGCCGTAAACTGCGAAAACCCGCAAAACGGCAACCCCTGCGGGAAATGCCCCTCCTGCCTCGGAATAGAAAACGGCAGCATACTCGACGTTCTTGAAATCGACGCCGCCTCCAATAACAGCGTCGATAACGTCCGCGCCCTGCGGGAGGACGCCGTTTATTCGCCCGCCTCCGTCCGCAAGCGCGTTTATATAATCGACGAGGTACACATGCTCTCAAACTCGGCCTTCAATGCGCTTTTGAAGATTATCGAAGAGCCGCCGGAGCATCTGATGTTCATTCTCGCAACTACGGAGCTTCAAAAGGTCCCGGCGACCATCCTTTCCCGCTGCCAGCGCTATTCCTTCAAGCGCGCCTCGCAGGAGGATATCGAAGCGCGGATTAAATTCGTCGCGCAGCAGGAGAAGATAGAAATTACGGACGAAGCCTGCCAGATGCTCGCGCGCATGGCGGACGGCTCGTTCCGCGACGCGCTGACCCTGCTTGACCAGTGCTCCGGCGGCGAAGTGACGCGCGAGCGCGTTATAAACGCCATCG
>JAEEUX010000200.1 GCA_016290695.1 Oscillospiraceae bacterium | reverse complement strand
GATTTCCGCAACCGCGGCGTTGTCGGTGGCAACGTCGTCGCCGATCTTGTCGCTGATAGCTTCCTTGACCGCCGCGTCCTCAACGGACTTCACAGCGACGGTAATCTCAACGCTCGCGCCGTCGGCCTGCTTCGCAATCTCAGCAAGAACCTCATTCGGAACCTCGACGGAACCCTTGTCGGTCTCGATAACCAGCGCCGCGTCGGTGCTGTTGACTATCTCATTTACCGATTCCTTCGGCAGCTCGACCTTGACTTCCTTCGCGTCGCCCGTAACCTCAGGCGCGATGACGATGGTGTCTGCCTTCTTCTCCGCCGCGCTCTTCACAGCGTCGGTAACGGTCTTTGCCTCGACCTTCGCCGCGGCGACGCCGTTAGCGTCAGCCTTCGCCTCGACCTTCACGGTCTCGCTGACGGCGGGAGTATCGGTCTTTGCGGCATCGTCCTTATTTTCCTCGTCTTTCTTGCTCTCAGCGCTTCCGCCGCCGGAGCCGCTTATGGAGGTGGCAGTGATTTTTATAGTCTTTTCAAGAAGATTTATCGTCATATAGGCGCTTACATTCTTGCCGCTCTCCTTCTCACGAAGGGTAATATCGAATGATTCCCCATCCTTGAAAGCGGTAAGCTGCGGAGCGTTGGTAAGACTGATCGTAAAGGTGTTATTGCTGAGTGCTGCGGTGTCGGTGCTTATTTTGCCGTCCTTAACGGTGGGATAAGTTATCTGGTCAAACTTATCGTCAGTCATCGAAAGCGTCGTTTCGACCTTATAGTTATTGGAATTGGGGCCGCCGACGACGTGTACGCTCGCGCTGCTTCTCACACCGAAGCCGGACACGTTTGAAGAAAGGGTCATAGTAACCGTTTGGTCGTAATCGCCCACCTCAAGCGTCTTTGCGCTGCGGTTTATAATAAACTGGCGGGGATAAAAGGAGCGTTCAATCGGGTTTTCACCGTTCTCATACTTTTCAAGATACGTACTCGAAACCGACACGACCGGCACAACGGTCTCGTTTGCCGCAATCGGAATACGGAATTCCCATTTCCCATCATTATTTTCATAACCGTGGATCCAGTTGGCTCTATTGTCGCCGTTTCTCACAGCCTCTTCATAAGTGCCCTTGAATAACTCATGATATGTGCTTCCGCTGAGTGCCGCGACAATATATTCGCTTCCTCCGCTCGTTTCAAGGGAAGCTGTAACAGCCTTGAACATCCCTGTGTTATTCGTTATCGCAAGCTCAACGGAGCTGTCCGCAGGCGTTTCGCTGCTGCCCCCTGAGCCGGAACCGCCAGGATTGGGGTCTGAACCGCCAGAGGAACCATTTGAAGTGATAACAAGTGTGGCTGCAACCTCATTCACCGCAAAGGTTCTTTCATACCATACATCTTTGCTTACAGAATGGAAACTTACAACAAACGCATCTCCAAGCAAATTATGGAGAGTTTCTGGCTGTCCAACCGTCTCCACCCATTTGACCGGAATCTCAAAGCAGTTGCTATCGCTTATGGCGATAGTCTCGTTGGCCGCAGCAGCCGCTGCAGCAGTACCTACAAACGCTTTATCAAAGGAAGTGCTTCCCATTGAAAGTAAAAGCAGAGCTTTATAATTGTTGGAATTAGGGCCGCCTACTGTTGAAATTAACGCGGAATCCACGCTGAACATCTTGACATTATTGGTAATATCAAGATACGTTGAAGAAGAATAATCTCCCGTAACAAGTGTTTTTGCGCTGCGATTTATTTCTATCTGACGCGGATAAAAAGCCCGTTCAATGGGATTCTCTCCGTTGACATATTTATCGTAATAGGATTTTGAAATCGCGACAAGCGGTATCAAGCTCTCTCCATCCTCAACAGGAACGCGGAACTCCCATTTACCGTCAGAGTTAGTCGTGCCATGTATCCATTTGCTTGTATCGGCGCCGTTTGCTGCGGCTTCTTCGTAAGTCCCCTTAAAGAACTCACGATACCCGTTTCCTGAAAGAGCGAACACGATTTCCGTACGTCCGTCTGATGTATTAAGAAGCGCGCTTACCGCCTTAAACATACCGGTGTTATTCGTTATTGCCAGCGGAATAGATGATGATTCATCTGTTCCGTTTTTCTTTACAAGACTTTTTGCCGGAATCAAAAAATCACCAGTGGAATTGAAAGTTGTTTTTTTCGATGAATATGCAGCAAGCTTTATTTCCGTATCAAGCGCACTTATTGGAACAGACCAATTATATCCCGCTTTGCCATTGCTGGCGGTTGTTTCTTCTCCGGGGAATATCAAATCCGTATCGCTTGCCAGATTAGCTTCATCCGTTGTTCCTATAAAAAGCTTTGTGTACGTTTTACTGCCATTTACAAAATGCAGTGTCATCTTTCCGTTTTCAACATCAAGACTTTTTACATCAATAATCTTAAACATACCATTTCCAGTATGCGCAAACGAAGCATCATATGAACCATCTAATGGAACGAGCCTGGAAAGTGCTTCGTTGATGGCATCGGCCATATTCTGAAGCTTTGTTTCATCCGTTTCGGCTGTATTGGCAGCGTTAACCGCTGTAATCAGAGGGGCAGTGCTTTCCGATGTGAAAATAGCCAGATTACCCGGCACACATTCAAGAGCAAGGTCGAGAACGGTTTTCACAGGAACTATGCGGAATATCAGGCCCGGCCTAACTGAATCCGTTATGTTTTTCCCGTCATCAGCGCTTGTAATAGTTATACTAATGGTATCTGCACCGGTAAAAATATAATCATAAGCATGTGCCGCAACATTCCATTCGCCCTGTCTTACAACGGCCCAGCCTTCCTTAGACGCCGTAAATGTGTATGTCTTGGAAGAATCAAGGGATGAATAGGTCAGCATACCGGATGTACTGTTTGACGGCTGTATTTCATTGCCAAGATTATCCTGAAGCTTATATGTTACGCCTTCAAAGCTCGCAGTATGGAAATCAGTACCCTCAACATACTTGCCTACCTGCAAAGTGAAGCCAAAAGTTGAACCTTCGGGATTTGCCTCTAATCCGGGCACTTCCGTGGAATCGCTTTTTTTAGTCAGGGTTCCGAAATCAAAATGCTGGTCTGCCGAACCCATCCAAGCTCCAGGATTACTTGCTGACCAGGAAGCGCGTCTTAGTACAAAATATACATCCCCGGCGCTCAGTTCTTCGCTCGTCAAGGGTATTACAAATTGTACAGCTTTATACCCTTCGTGTGAGTTACCGCTGTATTGTGCACCACTATTTTTATATACGCCGTTCTCATCTTCTATAAAAACTCCGGCAATTACGTTTGCTGTAGAAGCATCGGCAGGCGCATCGGATCGTTTGCCCTTCCATACGGCGTCGAATTTGTTGGGCGCATACGATCTTGTAATTAGCCAAGCTGCGCCGTCTTTTACTACAACATAGCTTGGGAAATCGGTTTCATCGGGGGCTATCATGGCTGTGCTATATCCCTCGCCGCCTATGGAGTAGGTTCCGTTGGCTAAATTGCTGTTTACCGCCTCCCCCGCAAGCGCGGGAACGGTCAGCGACGCAATTATCGCCAGCACAAGCAGCAGCGACATGATCTTCTTTACTGTATTCTTCATTTTTTCTCCTTTCGGGCTGTCCTTGGCAGCCTTTCTTTGGTTGAACGCTTTCGCGTTCTCGCCCTCCCCGGCAGTTCTCCTGGCTCGCGCATCATCGCCGCGGCATTGCCTTCTCGCGCTTGGTGCAATGGCATAATAACGCCGCCGCTCTTCGCTTACAGTGACCGGATCGCTCGGGATTTTCACCCGATTCCCTATTATCCGTGCAAATAACACGGCACCCGGGAGGATTGCCTCGCCGCGATACGCAGACCCTGCCTGCGCCGCAGCCTCTCTGGTTCAATCTGCCTTATCGGCCTCCTTTATAAGTCCCGCCTCGCGGGCAAAATCTATAAGCTCCCTTATGCGGCGGTTCGTTTCGCCGACGGGGAAATCCGTGACTATTACACGGCTGCATTTCTTCATAAGCTCGAGCGCTCTTGCATACTCCGTGTCGCCTATCGGCATGAACGGCGCGGCGCTCACGGTCTCGGCGGCAAGCTTGCTCGCCACCTGATAATCAATGTCGTTAGTATAGAGTATCCCCGCGTAAAACGGCGTATCCTCCTTTTGCAGGCGGCGGAAAACATCCACCCCGCTGCCGCAGCCGGAAATCACGAAGGTCTTCGCCTCGCCTGCCGGACGCGGAAGCTCTACGCTGCCGAAGGTGATGTTATACGTTCCGTTTTCGAGGCTGTAAAGCTCGTTGATTATTTCCTCGGTGAAAATCTCGTCCGGCGTCCCGAAATGGGAGATAGTGTCGCCGGAAACGCACATCACCTTGTCGGAAATCTTCTGTGCGAGGTCTATTTCGTGCAGGGACATGATTACCGTTATGCCCTTCTCCTTCGCCATCGAGCGCAGGATGCTCAGCAGCTCCAGCTTGTGGCGGATGTCGAGGAAGCTGGTCGGCTCGTCGAGGACGATGATCTCCGGCTCCTGGCAGATGGCGCGGGCCAGCAGCACGCGCTGGCGCTGGCCGTCGCTGATGGCGGTGAAGTCCTTTTCGGCCAGCTCAAGGGCGTGGACGCGCTCCATCGCGGCGCGGATCTTCTCATGGTCGGCCGGGGAGAGCAGGCCGAGGGTGTTCGTATAGGGATAGCGGCCCGTGGCCACCACGTCATAGCAGGTGAGCAGCTCGCCCTTGATGCGCTCGGTCAGCA
>JAEEUX010000199.1 GCA_016290695.1 Oscillospiraceae bacterium | reverse complement strand
CCCCCGGGGGAAGCCGAGGTGGTGTATCGGGTTTGGGGGAACCATATCGCACATCCGCAAAATCCAACTGCCTTGCCGGGGGCAAGCCCCACGGCCCACAACGCCGAGGACGGCGTTCCCTACCGGACATGTATTAACCATATTACATTGTACAAGTGGCAAGTGCCATGCCGGGGGCAAGCCCCCGGCCCACAGGCAAGCCCCCGGCTCACACCCTGCGGCGCAACCGTATTACATTGCCGATAATCCAATCGCTGCCTCCCGCCGCTCCCGCAAAACCGCCAAAATCAAAACAAATGCTTGACCTCGAATTGTCATAAGTATACAATGAACCCATGACACATTCGCTTCGGCATAAGCAAGGAGGAAGGAAAATGAACATTTCGGAGGTTTCCGCGCTCGCGCAGCGCGTGAACGAGAACATTTCCCGCGTAATCGTGGACAAGGAGAAGGAAGTCGGGCTTATCATAACGGCGCTCATCTGCGGCGGCCACGTCCTGCTCGACGACGTACCCGGCACGGGCAAAACCGTCACCTCGCGCGCGCTCGCGCGTTCGCTGAGCTGTGATTTCCGGCGCATACAGTTCACGCCCGACCTTCTGCCCTCGGACATCACGGGCATGAGCATCTTCAACCAGAAAACCGGCGACTTCGAGTTCCGCCCCGGCCCCGCGTTCACGAACGTACTGCTGGCGGACGAAATTAACCGCGCCACGCCGCGCACGCAGTCGGCGCTGCTGGAATGCATGGAGGAGCGGCAGATAACCGCGGACGGCGAAACGCGCCCGCTCGCCGAACCCTTCTTCGTGATAGCCACGCAGAACCCCGTCGAATCCTCCGGCGCGTTCCCGCTGCCCGAGGCGCAGCTTGACCGCTTCCTTTTCCGCCTCTCGCTCGGCTACCCGGACGCGGAGGGCGAGATGGAGATGATGGAGCGCTTCATAAACGCTTCACCCCTCGAAGAACTGCGTCCCGTCGCCTCGGCGGAGGAAATAATCGCCGCGCGCGAGGCCTGCCGCAAGGTTGAAGTCAGCGAGCCGGTGCGCCGGTATATGACGCTTCTCACGGACGCGACACGCCGCGCCGCAGAGGTCTCGCTCGGCGTATCTCCGCGCGGCCTGTTGTGGCTCATGCGCGCAAGCCAGGTCTACGCCGCCGTTTCCGGGCGCGAATACGTCCTCCCGGACGACGTGAAGGCCCTCGTCCCCGCCGTTTTCACGCACAGGATAATCTGCTCCTTCGGGCAGAGCGCCGCCGGAAGCGCCTCGCGCGTCGTGTCCGACGTTCTCGCCGCCGTCCCCGTCCCGACGGAGGAAACACGCGCATGACGGCGTTCTGGATAATCCTCATCGTCGGCATTATCGCGCTTTTAGAGGTTGCGTACTACCAGAAGCGCGCTCTCAGCCGCGTGACGTATTCGCGCAGCTTTTCGCGTCCGCGCGCCTTCGCCGGGGAAAAGGTGGAGCTTGTCGAGGTAATCACGAACGAAAAGCTCGCGCCCGTGCCGTGGATAAGGGTCGAGTCCCGCGTTTCCGCCGCCCTGCGCTTCAAAAGCGGCGACAGGCTCGGCGTCGCGGCGGACTCCTTCCACAAGAGCCTGTTTTTCCTCGGCTCCTATTCGCGCATCACGCGCCGCCACGAGATCACCTGCATGCGCCGCGGCTTCTATAACTGCGGCCTCGTTTCCGTTTCCGCGAGCGACCTTTTCGGCCTTGCCGGAGCGCGGCGCGACCTTGAAACCGGCGCAAAGCTCATCGTTTACCCCGCCATACCCTCGCGCGCGGAGCTGCCCGAGGAGGCGCTTCGCTGGCAGGGCGAAATGAGCGTCCGCCGCTGGATAATGCCCGACCCCATCCTCGTAAACGGTATACGCGCCTACCGCCCCGGAGACCCGCGGCGCGACGTGCATTGGGCGGCGACGGCGAAAACGGGCGAGCTTCAGGTGAAGCTGCGCGACTATACCGTTTCCCCGCGCGTGATGCTGCTTTTTAACTGCCAGATCCGCGATGCGCTGCACGGCGGCATGGAGCCGGAGGACGTCGCCTTCCTCGAGGGCGGCGTGGGTATCTGCGCGGCGCTCGCGGCGTGGTGCTGCTCGCGCGGCGTTGAGCTCGGCTTTGCCTCCAACGGCGAAAACGCCGAGACGGGCGCGGACTGCCCCTTCCTTGCGCCCCAGGGCGGCGAAGGGCGGCTTGACAGCGTGCTTGAAGCGCTGGCAAAGCTCAATATTAAAATGAAAATCGGCTTCCACGCGCTGCTTGACCGGCTTATCGCCGAGAACATGACGGGCGAGGACATCGTCCTCGTCTCCGCCTACCGCAGCGAAAGCCTCGAAAAGCGCGCCGAAACCCTCAGACGCATGGGCAACAGCGTTTCGTGGGTGTCTATCCGCGGCGACGGAGAGGGGAGGCGCAGCGCGTGAAGAGACGTTTCCGGGCGGAAAAACCGCTCATGTGGCTCATAAACCTCGAGCTCACGGCGGCCTTCACCCTTGTGCTGCTCATAATCGCCGAGCAGATAACGCGCCCGGGCTGGGCGTGGTACAGCCGCAGCCTGCGCTGCTGGCCGCTCGTTTTGTGCTTCGCCGGGGGGCTTATCGCGCGCGGGATGAAGAAGGCGCCGCTCGCGCTTTTGCCCGTTTCGCTCGCCCTTTCGGGCGCGGCGATGTGCGCCGTTTTCCCCTCGCTCGGGGGCGGCGATATCGCGTATATCGCGCTGGCGCTCGTTCTGGGCGCGGGCGTGTTCTTCCTCGGGCTGCGGGGCGACGAGCCCTTCCCGCCGAAGCTCGCCGTTTTTACGATTTGCCTGTATTTGTTTGCTGATATCTGGTTTTTCGTCGACGTCGCGGACGTTTCCGTGACGCGGCCGCTGGCATGGCTGTCGCTCGGCGCGTTTTTGCTGAGTCTGTACAGCTTCAACGCCGCGAGCCTCGTTTCGGGGCTGCACAACGCGCGGGGCGGGCTGAACGAAATGCGCGTCCCGGCGGCGCTGCGCGGGAAGAATATCGTGATGCTCACGCTGTTTCTCGCCGTCGCGCTGCTTATCGCGATGGCAAAGCCGCTGCAGGACGGGCTTGACGCGCTGCTTGCCCTGTTCCTTGTGGGCGTGAAGAAGCTCATTTTCGCCATTCCCGCGCAGGATATGCCGATGCCGGAGGCCGCGCCCTCGCCGGAGCCGACGCCGGAGCGCGCTGTGCTCGAAATGGAGGAGACGCTGTCGCCCGCCTATACGGCGGTCTACGTCATTATCATGGTCGTGGCCGGAATTATCGCGATTTTGGCCGTCGTGCTGCCCATTGTGGGGCTGCGCTCGAAGGGCTCCGGCCGCGCGCGGGGCTTCCTGCGCCGCCTCGTCAGCCGCCGCAGGGTCGAGGATTATGAGGACAGCGTCGAGCGCGTCGCGGGCCTGCGCGATATGCTGAAAAAGCGCCGTGAGCGCGCCGCCGCCGCGATAAAGCGCCTGCGTCAGAGACGCGAGCGGTATGAGGACATGCCGGACGACCGCTCGCGCGTGCGCTTTGTGTTCCGCGAAATGGTGTCGAGCCGCCGTTTCGCGCCGGAGGCCCGGTCTATGACGCCGCTGGAGCTCGCTGAGCGTTCCGGGCGCGGGGAAATGACGGAGCTTGCCGAGGTCTACAACGTCGCGCGGTATAATGAGCGCGCAGCCGTGCGCCCCGAGGACGCTGCGCGCGCCCTCAGTGCCTGGCAAAGGCTGAAACGCGGGAAATAATAGCGGGCACTAATATGGTTCCACCCGCACCCCGCGCGAAGCGCCTTCGCTCCCCTGAAAGGGGAGCGAAGGCGATGGTCGGCACTCTCTTTTGCTCCCCTTTCAGGGGAGCTGGCTCGGAGGCGTAGCCGACGAGTCTGAGGGGTAAATTGTCATCTGAGATGTAGTGACGCGGTCAGCACTCTCTTTCGCTCCCCTTGGATAAGGGGAGCTGGCGGCGACGCAAAGCGGCGGCGTCTGAGGGGTGGAAGGTAACGCGAGGGCGGAAGCATTATGCTTGATGCAAAACCGTTTACCTCTCAGTCAGCTTCGCTGACAGCTCCCCTGAAAGGGGAGCGAAGGCGTTTCGCGCTGACGACCTCTCAGTCTCGGGCTATGCCCGAGACAGCTCCCCTTATCCAAGGGGAGCGAAGGCGCTTCGCGCGGGCGACCTCTCCGCGCCGCCTGCCTTGAATTTCCCGACAAAATATGTTATCCTCAAAGCATGACGAACCACAAACCCCACAACAAAGGAGGAAACTACATCATGGAAAAATATCTCGGAGAAAGCATCAAAAAGCTCGGCTTCGGCCTCATGCGCCTGCCCATGCTCGAGGGCGGGGTCATCGACGTCGAGCAGACGAAGAAAATGGTCGATATGTTCCTCGAAAAGGGCTTCACCTACTTCGACACGGCCTACGGCTACAACGCGGGCGCGAGCGAGGCCGCGATAAAGGAAGCGCTCGTCGACCGTTACCCCCGCGAGAAATTCCAGCTCGCGACGAAGCTGCCCGCATGGGCGGGCGCGAAGACGGCTGAGGAAGCGCGCGCCATGTTCGACACCTCGCTTGCGCGCACCGGCGCGGGCTACTTCGATTTTTACCTCCTGCACAACCTCGGCGAGAAGCGCACTGAGAGCTTCGATAAGTTCGGCATCTGGGACTTCCTCGCGGAGAAGAAAAAGGCCGGTCTCATAAAGCACCTCGGCTTCTCCTTCCACGATAAGGCCGCCGAGCTCGAAAAGATCCTCAAGGCGCACCCGGAGATGGAGT
>JAEEUX010000198.1 GCA_016290695.1 Oscillospiraceae bacterium | reverse complement strand
AGCGCAGGCGCTTCGCGCCGACGACCCCTCAGTCAGCTTCGCTGACAGCTCCCCTTATCCAAGGGGAGCGAAAGGCGCTTTGCGCTGACGACCTCTCAGTTGCCAACAGCGACAGCTCCCCTGAGAGGGAGCGAAGCTCAAAACGCAATAGCAGATACAAAATATTCAAAGGAGGCACGCTCATGCCGGAATTCAAGGTTCACAGCGATTATACGCCCTCGGGCGACCAGCCGCAGGCAATTGACGCGCTTGCCTCCGGCATCGAGGCGGGGCTCAGCGAGCAGACGCTCCTCGGCGTCACGGGTTCAGGCAAGACCTACACCATGGCGAAGATAATCGAGCGCGTACAGCGCCCCACGATAGTCCTCGCGCACAACAAGACGCTCGCGGCGCAGCTCTGCGCGGAGTTCCGCGAATTTTTCCCGGAAAACGCCGTGGAATACTTCGTTTCTTACTACGACTATTACCAGCCGGAGGCCTACATCCCGCATACGGATACATACATCGAGAAGGACGCCGGGATAAACGACGAGATCGAGCGCCTGCGCCACTCAGCGACGGCCTCGCTTTTCGAGCGGCGGGACGTTATCGTCGTCGCCTCCGTGTCCTGCATATACGGCCTCGGCGACCCCATAGACTACAAGAGCATGGTCGTCTCCTTCCGCGAGGGGCACGAAATGAACCGCGACGAGGTGATAAAAAAGCTCATCGAGATACGCTATGAGCGCAACGACCTCGCCTTTGACCGCAATATGTTCCGCGTGCGCGGCGACACTATCGAAATTTTCCCCGTCTATTCGCGCGACAGGGCGCTGCGCGTCGAGTTTTTCGGCGACGAGGTCGACCGCATAAGCGAAATACACCCCGTAACGGGCGCGGTGCTCACGCGCATATCTCACGCGGCGGTCTACCCCGCGTCCCACTACGTTACGACGCGCGAGAAGATGGAGCGCGCCATCACGCAGATTGAGGCCGAGATGGAGGAGCGCTGCGCGTATTTCAAGGCTAACGACAAGCTCATCGAGGAGCAGCGCATACGCCAGCGCACGATGTACGACATTGAGATGGTGCGCGAGATAGGCTACTGCACGGGCATCGAGAACTATTCGCGCGTGATAAGCGGCCGCAAGCCCGGCAGCGCGCCCATGACGCTGCTGGACTATTTCCCGAAGGATTACCTCATGTTCATCGACGAGTCGCACGTTACCATCCCGCAGGTGCGGGCGATGTACGCCGGAGACAGGGCGCGCAAGACAAACCTCGTCGAATACGGCTTCCGCCTGCCCAGCGCCTTCGATAACCGCCCGCTGAACTTCGCCGAGTTCGAGCAGCACATTAACCAGGTCGTTTACGTTTCGGCCACGCCCTCGGAATATGAGCGCGAGCGCTCCGGGCAGATAGCCGAGCAGATAATCCGCCCGACCGGGCTTCTTGACCCGAAGGTGGAGGTGCGCCCGACGGAGGATCAGATAGACGACCTCATCGGCGAAATAAACGCGCGCGCCGCGCGTTCCGAGCGCGTGCTCGTAACGACGCTCACGAAGAAAATGGCGGAAAACCTCACCGATTACCTGCAAAACGCGGGCATCCGCGTGCGCTATATGCATCACGACGTTATCAGCACCGAGCGCATGGAGATCATACGCGACCTGCGCCTCGGCGAATTCGACGTCCTTGTGGGCATAAACCTTCTGCGCGAGGGTCTTGACCTTCCGGAGGTCTCGCTCGTGGCCATTCTCGACGCGGACAAGGAGGGCTTCCTGCGCAGCGAGACGAGCCTTATCCAGACCATAGGCCGCGCCGCGCGAAACGCCGAGGGCACGGTTATCATGTACGCCGACGCGGTGACGCCCTCGATGCGCGCCGCCATAGACGAGACGGAGCGCCGCCGCGCGAAGCAGGCGGAGTACAACCGCGCCAACGGCATCACGCCGAAGACCGTCGTGAAGAGCGTGCGCGACCTCATCGAAATCTCGCACGAGGATAAGCCCACGAAGCGCGGCAAGCTCAGCCCGGCGGAGCGGGAGGAGGCCATAGCGCGGCTTGAAAAGGAAATGAAGCATGCCTCGAAGATGCTCGAATTCGAGTATGCCGCCGTCCTCAGAGACCGCATCATACGTCTGCGCGGCGAAAAGTAGGCTGCGCTTCAAACGAGACCCGCTGCGCTGTAAACATTTGCGCTCAGGAAGCACAAACATTTGCGGCAAAAATGTTCAAATATCTTTGCAAGCGCGGCAAGATATGGTATACTGTTATATATGTTTATTTGAACACTTCTGAAAAGGAGAGTTAGATATATGCTGACCTTCTGCCTGCTGATTATCGCCGTCGTTGCCTACCTTCTCGGCGGCGTGAACGGCGCGATAATCACCTCGCGCTACCTTTATAAAAAAGATATACGCCGGTTCGGCAGCGGCAACGCCGGTCTCACGAATTTTTACCGCGTTTTCGGCAAAAAGGGGACGATCATCGTCATCGCCGTGGACGCGCTCAAGGCGATAATCTCCGTCGCGCTCGGCGGGCTGCTGATGAAGCCCTTCGGCGCCGCCGTCACGGGCAAGCTCATGGCGATGTTCTTCGCCATGCTCGGCCATGCCTTCCCCGTCTATTACGGCTTCCACGGCGGCAAAACCGTCCTCTGCGGAGGCTTCTGCGCGCTGATGCTTGATTGGCGCGTCGGCCTTTTGTGCTGGGCGGCCTTCGCCATTGCCGTTATCGCGACGCGCTATGTTTCGCTCGGTTCTATCTGCGCGGGCATAGTCCTGCCCCTCGGCGTCATCATTTTCGGCGGCGACAAGATAGAAAATATCCTCGCCGTGATGTGCGGCGTCCTGCTCGTGGGGATGCACTGGCAGAACATCCTGCGCCTGCTCGTGGGCAAGGAGAACAAATTCTCCTTCTCCTCCGGCGGCTCGGCGAAAGAACGGCCCGCGCGTCCGCAGCGGCCCGAGCCCGAACCCACGCGGCAAAGCCGCCCTGAGCCTGCCCCGCGTCCGCGTCCTGCGCGCCCCGTGCAGACCGAGCCGGGAGAGACGGAGGCTGAGGCGCGCGAGCGCCAGCTTGCCGACAGTATCCGCAGGAAAATTTCGTCCATCAACTGGTATGAGGAAGATGACGAAAACGAATAAACATCTTCAAACGAGACCCGCTCCGCTGGGCTCTCGTTTGAGAACTCGCGCTAATCGCCTCGGCTCCGCTCTTCGGCTCCCGCCTCGTTGGTCGGCGCGAGGGGCAGGTGTTTTTGCCGAGGCGAAGCCCCGTCAAAAACGATATTTTGATTATGACTTCAGTTTGTGCGGCGAGGCGCTGAAATTATAACAATTTGGGTTCGTAAAAATGATAATGGCAATTCTTTTGAGAGGTCAAAATGAAAATTTCTGTTCTTGAGAGCGGGAGCTGGGGGACGGCGCTTGCCGCCGTGCTTGCCCGGAACGGCCATGAGGTCACGCTCCATTCCCTGCATTCGGCGCGTTCGGCGCTGCTTGCCCAAAAGCATGAAAATCCAAAGCTCCCCGGCGTGATTTTGCCGGAGGAGCTTCGTTTTACTGACGGATTCGGCGGGGTTGAGACCGCCGGGGCCGTTTTCGTCGTCACGCCCTCCGTCGCCGTGAGGCAGACGGCGCACGCGCTTCGCGGCCTTGTGCGGGACGATGCGGTGATAGTCTCCGCGGCGAAGGGGATAGAGAAGGGCTCGTCCCTCAGAATGAGCGAGGTTATCGCGCAGGAGACGGGCGGCCGGGAGCGCATCGTCGCGCTCTCCGGCCCCTCCCATGCCGAGGAGGTCGGGCGCGGCATCCCGACGGGGCTCGTTTCCGCCTCGGAAAACACGGCGGCGGCGGAGACGGTTCAGGATTTGCTGATGAGCGGCGTCCTGCGCGTTTATACGAGCACGGACAGCCTCGGCGTCGAGCTCTGCGGCGCGCTGAAAAACATCATCGCCATCTGCGCCGGAATAAGCTTCGGCCTCGGCTTCGGCGATAATACGAGCGCCATGCTCATGACGCGCGGGCTCAGCGAAATGACTGCCCTCGGAGAAGCGCTCGGCGGCTCGCGCGATACCTTCGCGGGGCTTGCCGGTGTAGGCGACCTTATCGTTACCTGCACCTCGCCCCATTCGCGCAACCGCACGGCGGGTATGTACATCGGCGAGGGTATGCCCGTCGCCGAGGCGCTCGAAAAGGTGGGCGCAGTGGTCGAGGGCTATTACGCCACGCAGTCGGCGCTGGAGCTTTCCGCGAGGGCTGGGGTGGAAATGCCCATCGCCGAAGCCCTCGGCGCGGTTTTGTTCGAGGGCAAGTCCCCGCGCGAGGCGACGCTGGAGCTCATGACAAGGGCGAAAAAGGGCGAAGACTGAGCGCAGCGCCTTTGTTCCCCTTGGATAAGGGGAGCTGTCAGCCGGAGGCTGACTGAGGGGTCGAGGGTAAAGAGCAGTATGCACTAATATGGTTCCCGCACCCCCCGCGCCGCAGGCGCGTTTCGCTCCCCTTGGATAAGGGGAGCTGTCAGCGAAGCTGACTGAAGGGTCGTCAGCGCGAAGCGCCTTCGCTCCCCTTCCAGGGGAGCTGTCAGCCGGAGGCTGACTGAGAGGTCGTCAGCGCCGCAGGCGCGTTTGCTCCCCTTGGATAAGGGGAGCTGTCAGCGAAGCTGACTGAGGGGTCGTCAGGCCTCGCATCAACCGAATAGGTTCCGCCCTCGCGTAACCTTCCACCCCTCAGACGCCGCCGCTTCGCGTCGCCGCCAGCTCCCCTTATCCAAGGGGAGCG
>JAEEUX010000197.1 GCA_016290695.1 Oscillospiraceae bacterium | reverse complement strand
GCAATGATCATTGACGTTTGGCTCGATAGCTGCGGCGTATTATTCGGGATTCTGGCGGCGTTTGCGCTCAGGAAGGCCGCGAGGGCGCTCCGCAGGAAAGAGCGCGCGTGAAATGCGGCTCAAAATGCCCGTTTGCCAATACTTTTTGCTTGCTTAAACATAACGTATATGTTATCTTATTATCAGCAAATATCAATAGCAATTAACGCAAGACAGGATGACTGCCGCCATGTATAAAATCAGCTCAAAACCGATATTCAAGGTTCTGCTGCTCGTCGTGATGGACGTTCTCATTCTCGTGGCTGTAGACGGAATAGCGCTCATAGCGAGGTTTGAGTTCTCCATTAACGCCATCCAGCACCAATATATAGACGCGAGCCTGCAGGCGCTTTTGCCCCGCGCGGCCATTACGCTCATCATCTTCTTCGCCACGCACATGTATCATTACATGTGGCGCAACGTCAGCATACGTGACGTGGGCTGGATGATACTCTCTGTTCTCTTTGCCTACTCCGTCAATTTCGCCGTCTGCGCGTTGCTGAAAATCGACGTAATGCCGCGAAGCATTTATTTTATCCGCCTGTTTCTGCATCTGTTCTTCTTTGTCGGCATGCGCTGCTCCCTTCGCTTTGCAAACATGATACGCAACGAGTTCACGCCCGGAAAGGCGCAGGAGCGCATCATGCTCATCGGCGCGGGGGACGCCGGGCGCATGCTCATAAAGGAGATAGCGTCGAGCCACAAGATCCCCGGCAGCATTGTCTGCGTTATAGACGATAACGAGGCCAAATGGGGCAAATACATAGACGGCATCCGCATCATCGGCGGGCGCGAGGAAATAATCTCCGCCGCGAAGGATTACCGCATCACGCAGATTATTTACTGCATCCCTTCCGCCTCGCCGGAGGAAAAGCAGGCCGTCCTCAATATCTGCAAGGAAACGGGCTGCCGCCTGAGAAACGTCCCCGGCATATTCCAGCTCGTAAACGGCGAGGTCTCCGTGGACGCAATAAGGGACGTTCAGGTGGAAGACCTACTCGGCCGCGAGCAGGTGAAGCTCAATCTGGAGGCGCTGAACGCCTTCATTTCCGGCAAAATCGTCCTCGTCACGGGTGGGGGCGGCTCCATAGGCTCGGAGCTTTGCCGCCAGATAGCAAGGTATTCGCCCCGCACGCTCGTTATTCTCGACATTTACGAAAACAACGCCTACGAAATCCAGCAGGAGCTGAGGCGCAATTACGGCGCTTCGCTCGACCTGCGCGTGGAGATCGCCTCCGTGCGTGACAGGGAGAAGCTGCGCGAGCTGTTTGATTTTTACCGCCCGGACCTTGTCTTCCACGCGGCGGCGCACAAGCACGTTCCGCTCATGGAAAATTGCCCCTCCGAGGCCATCAAAAACAACATTTTCGGAACCTATAACGCCGTATGCGCGGCGGAGGAATTCGGCGTCCGCCGCTTCGTGATGATATCCACGGACAAGGCCGTGAACCCCACGAACGTAATGGGCGCGACGAAGCGCTTCTGCGAAATGATCCTCCAGAGCCGGCAGGACAGCAAAACGGAGTTCTGCTCCGTGCGCTTCGGAAACGTGCTCGGTTCCAACGGCTCCGTCGTTCCGCTGTTCAAAAAGCAGATCGCCGAGGGCGGCCCCGTCACGATTACGGACAAGCGCATAATCCGCTATTTCATGACAATCCCCGAGGCGGCGCAGCTCGTCCTCGAGGCCGGTGAAATGGCGGGCAGGGGGCAGATTTTCGTCCTCGATATGGGCGAGCCGGTAAAAATTCTCACTCTTGCGGAAAACCTTATCCGTCTCAGCGGCAAAACGCCGTATAAGGACATTGCCATCACCGAAATCGGCCTGCGCCCCGGCGAGAAGCTCTATGAGGAAATGCTCATGAGCTCGGAGACTCTTTCGGCAACGGCGAACAAAAAAATCTTCATCGAGCAGCAGCGTCCCATCCCTCGCGAAACCATAGCCGAGGAAATAGCCGCGTTTTCAAAGGAAATTGAGGACGGCGCAGCGAGCGAGAAGCTCATCGCCCTGCTGCATGAATTCGTCCCCACCTTCCGCACGCCGGAGGAGGTAAACAGCGCGGCCCGGCTAAAGGCCAAAATTGAAGCGTAGCAATAATGTCGCTAAACGTCAAACGTCTTATCGCTTGCGTCAGCTATAAATTTATTTTACAGAGGAGAACGAAAAATGACAAAGACAGCTTTCAAGAAATCCGTTTCAGTTCTCGCGCTCATGCTCTTAGTGAGCGTTTTGGTCTCCGTTTGCGGCGTTTCCGCTCTCGCTGCGGAGGCTGAGCCCTTCCGTTATGAGCATGACCCGCGCCTCAATCCCGCGGCGATGAAGGATATAGTCGTCGACCCCACGGCGGTATACGGCTTCGCGCCGAGCCCCGAGGGCAGCCTCAAGCAGTACGCCGAGCTTGACTGGTCTGACCCCGAGCTTGTCAACGGCGAAAACGGCAGGCTCGCCCGCATAGCCTATCATGAGGAGCTCAAAACCCTCTACACCCTGCTTGACGAGCTTCGCGCCGAGGGCAAGCCCATAGAGGAGATTGCCAGAACCATAAGCGCCAAGCGCAACGAGATTCGTTTCGCCTCCTACGAAAACAACCCCGAAGGCCTCGAAAAGCTCAAGGCCCGCAACCTTGAAAAATACGGCCATGAGGAAGGCCCCACCCCCGACGAGGTTTACGCGCAGGTCGGCTCCTGGGAGGGCGTTATCGCCAAGGCATTCAGCACCAACCCCGGCATGGACGCCTGCCTCGGCCTTTACGACGATTACTATGAGCTTTACATCACCTTAGATTACATCGTCCGCGAAAACGAGCAGAAGGCTTCTCGCGAATACGCCGTCGCCGCTTTCGCCGACGCGGCTAAGCTTGAAACAGCCGAGGACAGCGCCGACGCTCTCGCAGCATTCTCCGACGCCGAGGCCGTTAAGGCATGGTTTGCAAGCGAAGTCAAGGCTGCGGTTTCCAAGGGTATTTTAACGGGCTACGATGACGGCACTCTCCGCCCCGACGCCACGATCAAGAGAGTTGAAGCCTTTGTTCTTCTCTCCCGCTTCCTCCCCGAGCTCGAGGCAACGGGCGAAGCCATAGTCTTTGAGGACGCTCCCGACTGGGCAAAGGACGAGCTTGACCGTCTGAGCGCCGCCGGCCTCGTGAAGGGCTATGGCGACGGCAAATTGGGCGCAAACGACCTCCTCACCGTAGAGCAGGTCGGCATAATAGTAGCCCGTCTCGCAGCGTAAGCTGCCCTGAACAGCATACATAAACGCCCGCTGCAAATAGTCGCAGCGGGCGTTTTTTGTTCGGTAGGGAACGCTGTCCTCAGCGTTCCGTTTACCAACATTTCGATTTTTCCACAATGTCCCATGCGTGATGTTTGTAAACAATATTGCCAGACCCGTAGGGCGCGTCGACTCGGCGCGCCTTTCGCTCCCCTTTCAGGGGCGCTGTCGCAGGCGCAGCCCGAGACTGAGAGGTAATCCCCGCCGCAGCGGTTTCGCTCCCCTTGGATAAGGGGAGCTGGCGCGCAGCGCCTGAGAGGTCGCCTTTTCGCGGCTTTGCCGCGACGGAACGCCGGGGACGGCGTTCCCTACCGGACAAGCATCACACATCGTACATTTTTAAAATACCCAACTGCCCTGCCGGGGGCAAGCCCCCGGCCCACATCGGTGCCGACAATGGCTTTTACTGAGTAATAATTTAAATCCGCGCCAACGGTGCACCACTTCTTTTCACTCTTTGCTTTTCACTCTTCACTTTTCTCTGCGAAGCATCCCCGCCCCCGGCATCCGCGCCGAAGGTGCGGTCTGCTTTCGCTCCCCTGCAAAACAAAAAGGGGTACATGGCAAGCCATGCACCCCTCAAAATACGCTCTGTTTCGGATTATTCGACGACTACTACGCCGAGCACGGTCTTCCCCCACGCCTCAAGCAGCGTCAGGGTCTGGCGAATATCCTTGGTAAAGGTTTTCGCATTCTCCGCAATGAGAATTACCTTTTCCGTTCCGTCCAGATTCTTCGCCGCATCCGGCTCTGAGAGGACGTTGCCCTCGAAGCTGAACCCGCTTTCCGGCGAGGCCGCGCTCATTTTCTGCGTTATAGTCTCGGCGAAGGGGCGCTCGATGCAGCCGACGAGCTTTCCGGCAGCGAGTCCCTGTTCCTTGAGCATCGCGCCGACGTTGTTTGCCGTGATAATGCAGCTCTGATCAAACGAAACGTTTTTCGTTCGCTCGAAAACGCGTTCCACAAGCGCATCAACAATGTGGAAGGCGCGCTTCTTTCTGTCCCTTTCGATATGGCCGAGAATGGCAACGCCGAAATAACGCCAGTCGCCGTCCGTTTTCACCGTGTCGCTGAGCGCATAGCGGAAAGCATACCAAACGCAGAGCAGCAGCGCGCCGACGATGCCGCCGATAATGAAGAACTTTATAGCTTTCTTCGTGGTGTACCAGCTTCCGTACTCCGGCTGCGGCTCCGGCTCACGTTCCCAGCTCGTAAGACTGTCGTTTTCCTCGCCGATGGCGTTTGCGTACTCCGAAACCGCAAGAAGATTGGCCTTCTGCGTTTCGTCGAGCTCCATATCGATGCTGGAATAGACCGACTCAGAGATTATCTCATAGCTGTGGTCACCGATGGCGGACTTAATCGTCTGGAAACGCGCCTCAATCTTCTGCTTGACGATGTCGAGCAGGGCACGAACGTCCTCCTCGCTCTTGCCGACGCAGCTTACCGTCACCGTTGCGGCACCGTAA
>JAEEUX010000006.1 GCA_016290695.1 Oscillospiraceae bacterium | reverse complement strand
GATTACTCTTGGCATGAAATCCTTCTCCGCAAATGCCAATTTGTATTACTCTTTGATTTTTCCATTGAGCGCTTTAACTAAAGCGTCGCTCAGTTCCTGGGAGTGCACCTTTGCCGTGATCTGCGTGTCATCGTACTGCGGATAGAAGTAGCGCCACTTGTCATAGTCGTTTCTGCGGGAACTCCCTTTTTTATTGGAGGGAATATAAATGGCAAAACCTTTCGTGACATATGACCAACGGCTTCAAAAGTTTCGGGACAAGCATAAGACAATAAATGATGAAGCTTATGCGAAAAAACATGCTGCATCGATATATTCATCTTTGCCCTCTGCGGTCGTTTAGGCCTTCGTAGTAGCGGCGTTTGTTCTCGTACATTTCCATGTCCGCTTTTGAGAGGATTTCCTTATAATTCGTGTTTCCGTCGGCGCAGAATACTGCGCCTATCGCGGCGCTGCGGCCCTTTTTCTTCAAGGCTGGATGAAACGTCCGGAATCATCTTGTCGCCGGCTTCATGACTGCTGGTATCGTTCATTTAGCTGTGATAGCACAGCTAAGGGATTAGTAAATTAAAGCACTTTGCACATGAAGTAGAAACCAAGAAACGCAAACAAAAGCGTTTCGAAAAAGCCTGAAATAATAAATATATTCTTACTGATTTTTTCTTTCGCACGTTTGGCTGCAAATGAAAAAACCTCAGCAAAGCAAAAACCGATGAAGGGAAAAATAAGATAAGTGAATTTACTGCCTATTCCGTCTGCTTCTCCTAAAAAATTAAAGTGAACTGGAACCCGATCAGGCAAAATAAATAAGAAAACAATCGTTCCCATAAGAGATATCAGAATCGGAATGAAAATTAATAAATCGTGCTTCTTCAAAATCAGACACCCATTTTTTTAAACCGTTTATATCGCACATGATTGTTATTATTTGTTTTTGCAGACTGTATTTGACAAGAAAATCACGAGCGCGCAATCCAGCAGCACAACCCCTATGAAAACATAAGGGAAATAAGGCGGAAGAACACGCAGCCAGATAGCCATAGCAACAAGCAAAAGCGCGATAAACGCCATACCCGCTCCGGTTATGCGGCAAAGCATTTTTTCGTTATATTTCTTTTTCTCCGCTTTGCTTGCGGTGTTGTAGCCCGCTATCAGAAATGAGCCTCGCCCGGATAGAAGGATTATGCTGAGCACAGCCAGAATAACTGCGACAAATAAGACCGACCAGTTAACTCCGCTTATTGTGTTAGTCGTCATAAACGTCCTCCCTGTTCAGCTTGCGTAAAGCATCCCGATAATGCGGTTCTGTATGCCGCAGGGCAAAATTTTGCATAGGAAACAGAAGAATTTATATTTCAGGCCGATTGCATAGAGCGGCTTTATGCGCGGCTTGAGCGCGATTTTCGCAATATACGCGCCCGCCGTGTCCGGGCTCATACCGCCGCGTTCATCCTTTTCCATAGTCTCTACGCTGCGGGAAATGCGCCCGCCGTACACTTCGTCGCCCGTGAGAGTCTTCTTCCTCGCGCCTGTGAAGCCTGAAGCAATGTCGCCCGGCTGAACGGCGCAGACGGAGACTCCAAAGGGACGCAACTCATTGGCGAGAGCGCAGGAATAAGAATTAATCGCCGCCTTCGAGCAGGAATAGTACGCCTGAAAAGGAATAGGTACGGGCGCGGCGACGGAGCTTATATTCACTATCCTGCCTCGGCGCGCCTTACGCATGAGCGGGATGACGGCCCTCGTTACGTTTACCATGCCGAAGAAATTTACGTCAAGCTGGCGCTTCGCGTCGCTGAGCTCGGTAAACTCAATCGCGCCGGAAATACCGAAGCCCGCGCAGTTTATGAGAATGTCAATGCGCTCTTCGTGCGAGACTATCTCCCCTATCGCGGCGGTTATGGCGGCCTCGTCGGTTACGTCTGCCGAAATGTGCGTTATGCCCTCGGCGCTTGATTCTCTCCGGCTGAGCTCGTACACCTTGCAGCCCTTTTCCGCGAGAAAACGCGCCGTGCTCGCGCCTATGCCGGAGCTGCCGCCGGTAATCACGGCAACGGGCTTACGCATGGAGCTCATAATGGGAAAGAACGTCCGCTATTGTCTCCACGGCTTCGTCAATAAGCGCTTCCGTATGCGTCGCCATCAGGCTGCATCTGAGGAGGCATTCGCCGGGAGCGCATGCGGGAGGCAGCGTCGCGTTAACGTAAACTCCGCGCTCGTAAAGCTCCTTCTGAGCCTTGAGCGTAACGATGGGGTCGTATGTATAAATGGGTATTATAGGCGTTTTTGCCTCGATAATCTTTACGTTTCGAGCCTTGAGGCCGTCGCGGGCGTACTGTGAGATGCTTTGGAGTCTGTCTACAATCTCGGGATGTGCTTTCAGATGGCGCAGTGAAGCAGTGGCGACGGCTATGCACACCGGAGGCGTGGAGGCGGAGAATATATATGGGCGCGAATTGCAGCGGACGTAATCGCAAACCTTTGCTTCCGCCGCCATATAACCGCCGAGCGAGGCGAGAGATTTGGAAAACGTGCCCATGTATACGTCAATTTCCTTCTCAAGCCCGAAATGGCTCGCGCTGCCGCGCCCGCCCTCGCCGAGAATACCGAGAGCGTGAGCGTCGTCCACCATGACGCGGGCGCCATATTTCTTTGCAAGAGTGACTATATCCGGGAGATTTGCTATGTCACCGCCCATCGAGAAAACGCCGTCTGTGACAATGAGGCATCCGCAGTTATCGGGAACCTTTTTAAGCTGAGCCTCAAGGTCTGCCATGTCGGAATGACGGTATCTGAGCATTTTGCCGTAGCTGAGCTTGCAGCCGTCATAGATGGAAGCGTGGTTTTCCCTGTCGCAGATAACGTAGTCATTCAACCCGACAAGCGCGGAAATTATGCCGAGATTGGACTGGAAGCCTGTGGAAAAGGTAACTACGTCGTCCTTGCGCAAAAACTCCGCCATTTCCTTCTCAAACTCAAGATGAAGGACGAGCGTGCCGTTAAGAAGACGTGAGCCGGAGCAGCCGGTGCCATACTGTTTCAGAACGGCCTCGGCAGCCGCCATTATCTCGGGGTTCGTCGTGAGACCAAGATAATTATTCGAGCCAAGCATTATGCGGCGCTTACCCTCCATAATTACTTCAACATCCTGCCTGGACTGAAGCTCGCGAAAATATGGAAACAGATCCTGTGAGCGAAGCTCGTCCGCAGCGGTGTATTTATAGCATTTTTCAAACAAATCCATTTTGTTCATCCCCTTTGGTTTTCTGAATGCCGTAAAGCAATATTATACAATATATGGGATTATTTTATTTGATTATACAATACTATGTCTAAAAATACAATACCGAATTAAATTGATACAACAGATTACATGAAAAATCTTTAGAAGGACAATTATTTTATGATAATGCTTGCTTTACGGCGAAAAATATGGCAAAATGAATATGTTCGGATTGAAATACTATTGGCGCAGCTTTCTGCAGCGCCATGATTAAACAGGAGGATACATAATGGCTAAATTTATTACCGCTCAGGAAGCCGCTGCTCTTATCCCCGATCATGCCACTATCGGCGTCGGCGGAATGGGTCTTGCAGGCTGGGCCGAGGAAGTCGGCGTTGCTATCCGCGACAGATTCAAGGAGACCGGTCATCCCTGTGACCTTAACCTCAAGCAGGGCTGCGCCATGGGCGACTGGAAGACCCGCGGAACCACTCATCTCGGCGAAGCAGGCCCCGGCCTCGTCACCAGATGGAGCGGCGCTCACGTCGGCAGCTCCTTTGCTCTCCGCGACCTTGCTCTTGAAAACAAGCTCCAGTGCCACTGCCTGCCCCAGGGCGTTATCGTAAACCTTTGGCGCGAGATCGCCGCGGGCCGTCCCGGCCTTCTCACCAAGGTCGGCCTCGGTACTTTCGTAGACCCGCGCGTTCAGGGCGGCAAAATGAACGAGGCCGCGACGGACGATCTCGTCGAGGTAGTCAATTTCCAGGGTGAAGAGTACCTTTTCTACAAGGGCTTCAAGCTTGACGTCGCCCTTCTCCGCGGCACCACCGCCGACGAAAACGGCAACATCACCTTTGAGCATGAAAGCTTCATCAACGAGGGCCTTTCCATCGCTCAGGCCGCTCACAATTCCGGCGGTATCGTTATCGTTCAGGTCGAGTACCTTTGCAAGAAGGGTACTATGGAGCCGAAGGACGTTAAGATTCCCGGCGTTCTTGTTGACTATGTTGTTCCCGCAACCACGAAGGAAGCTTGCTGGCAGACCGAAGGCCTTTACTATGAGCCCGCCTTCTCCGGCCAGATCAAAAAGCCTCTCGACGCTATTGACAGACTTCCCTTCGACGAGAGAAAGATCATCTGCCGCCGCGTCGCCATGGAGCTCAAGAAGGGCGACGTTATCAACCTCGGCGTCGGTATCCCCGCAGACACCGCTAAGGTCGTCAACGAGGAAGTCAATATCGACGATTTTACCCTCAGCACGGAAAGCGGCATGATCGGCGGCGTTCCCTCCGCCCTGCCCAATTTCGGCGCAGCGTATAACGCGGAAGCCTGCATCGACCACGGCTATATGTTCGACCTTATCGACGGCGGCGGCCTCAACATGACCTGCCTCGGTCTCGGCGAAATCGACGAAGACGGCAACGACAACGTAAGCTACCTCGGCAAGATGATGACCGGCCCGGGCGGCTTGATCAATATCACTCAGGCTACTCCGAAGGTCATTTTCTGCGGCACCTTCATGGGCAAGGCCAAGCTCAAGCCCGGCAACGGCAAGCTCGAGATAGTCGAGGAAGGCTCCATCCGCAAGTTCGTAAAGCACGTCAAGCAGATCACCTTTGCCGGTAAGTACGCCGGTGAGAACCAGACAATTCTTTACGTCACCGAGCGCGCTGTCTTCCAGCTCATTAACCACAAGGTAACCCTTATCGAGATTGCTCCGGGCATCGACCTTGAGAAGGATATTCTCGCAAACATGGACTTCAGACCCGAAATCTCTCCCAACCTTAAGCTCATGGACGCAGGCATCTTCAACGAAACCTGGGGCGGCCTCTCCAAATATGTAGAAAACTGATAAAATACCAAATCGTGCCTGCGGCATTTTCCGCAGGCACGATTTTTGTAATTTCTTCTGATAAAATTACATTTTGCTATTGACAGAACGATAATATGGTGGTATTATATACAGCGTTGACGACAGTCAACGATAATATGGAATGTGGGGGCGTAGCTCAGCTGGGAGAGCGCTTGAATGGCATTCAAGAGGTCAAGAGTTCGATCCTCTCCGTCTCCACCATGTATGACGACCTGTTCTTTTAGAACAGGTCGTCTCTTCGTTTATAAAAAAGTTGTCTTATATTTTTCAATTTGTATGTAACGCTTTTATCTTTTTCATATCTAACAGTTGAAAGGACGGTGAGAACGTGGCGGAGTTTGAGGAGCTGTTCAACGAAAACCGTAGTTTTATATTCAAGTATTTGATGAAACTGACGCAGGATTATTCCCTTGCAGAAGAACTCACTCAGGAGACCTTCTTTCGCGCATATATAAATTATGCATCCCTCAGGAATAAAGACAAGGCGCCGGTTTGGCTTTGTTCAATTGCGAAAAACGCCTTCTTTACTTGGTATAATGAGCAAAAGAAACACACTTCATTAGATAATGCAGAGGATGTAAGCAACGGGTATAGTATTGAAAATGACTTTGAGCTTAATGAGTTATCCGGGAAAGCGCTTCATTGCCTGCACGAATTAGAAGAACCGTATAAAGAAGTATTTACGCTTTTCGTGCTCGGAGGATATTCACACAAGGATATCAGCTCACTCTTTGGAAAAACCGAAAGCTGGTCCCGGGTTACGTTTTACCGGGCAAAACAAAAACTGTTGGAAAGGATGAAATAACTATATGGAATGTAATGTTGTTAAGGATTTAATACCGCTGTACATTGACGGATGCTGCAGCGAAGAAAGCGCAAAACTCGTTCTGGAACACATAAAAGGCTGTAAAGACTGTATGAAGCTATATGATGAAATGAAGGCTCCGGCCGAAAGGTCGTCGAAAGTATCACCTCCTGTTATCATGACGAAACTGAACAACTGGAAAGCCTCTGTGCTGCAATCGGCATTGCTTTTGTTTTCATTTATTATGATCACAGTGGGCGTTGCTCTGGAGGCGAGAACTCCTTTGGGGCCTTTAAACGGCTTTTGGGCGATGCTTCTTGTTGTCCCGGCTACAGGATTTATGCTGTCGCTTGCAAACTGGTATTTCATAAGACTATATCGTTCCAGAAGGAGTTTTTCATATTCTTCCTTTGCAGCGACGTTTATCATTACTGTTTGCGCATATTTTTGTGCAGGTATATATTACAGCATTAATCCTTTTATACACCCTGCATGGCAGGGCTCTGAGATTTTTCACGGGGCTCCCAGTCTTGCTTTAGTCGGGTTTTTGGTTACTGCGTTTTTCAGCATAATATCTAAGCTGTTTTCGGATAAATTCGCAAAAATGCTTGGAAAAGAGTAAATTGACAATGAACAAAGCTTTAACCGTCTCGATTTATACCCTCTTAGCCTTTTCTGTCTTATTTCCTGCGGGAGAATTATTGGATGACTATTGCGCCTTCAATTTTGAACCTGCGAGCATTGACGTTCTTATAATTCTATCTATAATTACTGTCTGTTTTATCATTTTTGCAAAAAGCTTTCCCCAAAGCAAGGTTCTTCAAATTATGATTAGTATCTTTGCTCCGCTTTCTATGATAGACGGTTTTTGTTTTCTTTCATATAAACCGTCATTTTGGGTTTCGTTTTGTGTATTGGCATTTGCCGTATTCTGCTGTTTTCTAACGCTAATTTATAGTAAACTTAAAAAGGTAAAAGTCACAGCAATGATTATTTCCGGAATATTGTTCGTTCCTTTAGTGCTGATATCATTTATTTCACCGCTTTTCGGAAATATAGGCAAGGAGACTGTGACCCAAAGCCTGGAATCCCCTGATGGAAAATATAGCGCTGAAGTAATTGACGATGATCAGGGGGCGCTTGGCGGAAACACGTATGTATTTGTCTATGATAATGACTCTTTTGATTTAGACATGATATTTTTCAAGATTATGAAGAAACCTATTCTCGTATACAGAGGAAATTGGGGAGAATTCATGGATATGAAGATTGATTGGAAGGATAACGGCTGCTTAAAAATAAATTCTGCCGAATATCTTTTATATTAGCTTCATTTTGATAATAATAGCGATCACACGATTATAAGCCTAACCATGCGCTGCAGAAGCTCAGCAAGTTCTGCACGAGTGGCGTTGGCTTTGGGGTTAATAGCGCCGCTGTCATTACCCTTGAAAAGCCCGACGCTTACTGCCCACTGCATTGCGTCTTTTGCCCAAGGAGAAGTATTTGCTCCGTCGCTGAAAGAATCGAGAGAAGCTTTACCTCCAACATCAAGTTCAAGAGTATTTGCATAACGGTAAAGCATTACAGCAATCTGCTCGCGGGTGACCGGATCATTCGGAGCAAAGCCGTTGCCGGTCCCGTTTACAATGCCTTCGGCGCTTGCCCAAGCCACGGCGTCAGCATACCATGAGCCCTCCTCTACGTCCGCAAAGGAGCTGTTTCCTGTCGCTTCCGCGTTTTCCAGGCGATAAAGCACCGTCGCAAGCATGGCGCGGTTCATTGCCGCGTTCGGCTCGAAGCCCTTGTCGGTTCCGTTAAAAAGTTCTCTCCCGGCAACGAAGCGAACGGCTGACTCAAACCAGGCGCCGCTTGCTACGTCGGCAAAGGTTTTCGTGTTGCTGACCATCTTTATCTTCGAGCCGGAAGGAATCTCCGCGTAAGCCTTGCCGCCCTCCACGACAGACTTTTTAATTATTTCCTCGCTGCCGTCCTGCTTAACGAGGACGACGACTCCATCGCCCGTTGCGGGCCATTCGGCTTTGACCTCTGTATTCAGCAGTTTTCCGCCCGCAGTGACGTTGAAGCTTATGCTGCCGTCGGTGTTGTTGACTGCGGCAACCGAGAGCTCATTGCCGCTCTTTGCCGCCTCAGTGAGCGCTTTTTCGTCGAGCTTAACCGTAGCTGCGGAAAGCTTTATCTCGGCACTTCTGAGAACGGTATCGGCATCGGATACTGCGTCGGATATCTTATCCACCAAATTGGCCGGAAGGACAAGCTCCTTGACCTCATCGCCCTTGGCGCTTATGTCAAAGCCAAGCTTCTCAGTTTCCTTTGAGGCGATCAGAGCGTCAAGGTCAGTGTTCTTCACGACGGCGCTCTCTCCGTTTATGTCGACGGACATTTTAACGCTTTCGCTGCCTCCAGTGATTATTATGTCTTCAGGCTCGGTTTTGGAGGCGCCGCCACCACCGCCGCCTCCGCCTCCGCCACCGCCTGACGATTTGGTGTAGGTTATGATTGCAGGTTCGCTGTCAACAAAGCCGGTCTTTATAGCGATGGCTTTAATTTGCGTTGTCTTGTCAAGTTCAAAGGGCTCGGTGTAAAGCTTGCTCGCGCTTGTCGGAGCGCTTCCGTCGAGCGTGTAATGTATTTCAGCGCCTTCCGTAGTCGATGTAAGGCTTACCTTGACGGTTTCGGTAAAATTCTTTGAATATGGGCTAGCCACAGGCGAAACGCATTGACCTTCACGGCAGTTCGGTTCATTCGCGCCCTCACCGACAATACGTCCCTTTGCGTTCTCTCCTCCCTGAATCATGTATTCAGAGCAGACGGTATCACTGTTTTGAATAGTGCCGCCGTTCTCGTTGACGCCTGCAATGCCGCCTACTGTCGGGGCGCTGACAGTGGCGTTGGACGTAACGTCGCCCATTCCGCCTGTCGCACCCACGGTTGCGCCGGATTTATTCACGCCGACAATTCCGCCCGCCGCCGACGTACCGCTGACCTTTGCGGAAGAGACGGTGTTGTTGCGTATTGTGCCGCCCGCTTCGTTTGTTCCCGCTACGCCGCCGGCAATTTCGCCATTAACAGTTGCATCAGAGGAAGCAGCGTTCAAAGTGCCGGAATTTTCACCGGTGACGCCGCCCGAAACAGCGCTTTTCACGATGGTTTTGGAATCAACCGCAACATTCGTCATAGAGCCGTTGTTTATGCCTGCAACAGCACCGGCCTTTTCACTGCCGCTCATAATTGAATCGGCGACGTTTACGTTTTCTATGGTGCCGTTATTCGTACCCACGAGGACTCCGACCGGTGTTCCGGCGGTAATGTTTGCAGCGGAAAGTGTAAGATTGCGGATTGTGCCGTTATTTGTTTCGACAAGACCGTAATTATCGTAGTCCTTCGAATTGCATTTCAGGCCGGTTATAGTGTTGTTTCCGCCGTCAAGGACGTCGCCCGCTTTAAGCTCGGCAATGGGGTTCCAGAATACGCCGCTGAGATCGATCGTATCCGTAAGCGTGAGCGTAACGCTGTCTCTCGCGGCTCTGCCGTCGGTGAGAAGCCTTGCAAAGCTTTCATCGTTCAGCAAACGCGAAGCCCAGCCGAATTCAAAAGCGTTACCGGCATATATTTCTGAAAGTCCTTGGCTGCGGAAGAAATCAAAATCAGGCCAGGCATCGCTGTTTTCCATAGCAGTGAGAACCGGACGGTTGGAATTCTTCCTGCTGATATAGCACCATTTTCTATCCGAGCTGTTTAAATCAAATCCGGTAAGAGCGGCCATATTAGTGAGATTTACAGAGGGATTATTAGGCTCGCTCATAAATGTTACCTGGCCGTAGTCTCTTGTTTCCGCGCCCTGTCTTGTACTGGCGCTGCGAAGCGAGGAATAAACGGAATTAATCGTACCCTCGTTTATGGCCGCAAAGGGGCCGGTAAACGCCGAGTCGGTTCCGACGGAATACAGGTCGATATCTGCCGCGTAAGAGTTCGTTACGCTTGCGCCGGGATGAATTACAGCGGCAAAACCAGCGCTGTATGCGTTTTTGGCGTTTGCCGTTGTATTGCCGCCGTAACTGTAACAGCTATCAACCGAGCCGAAGATTTCGCCCGCAAAGCCGCCGACATAGCAGTTCTCCGCGCCAATGCCCGAATAGCTTGCTGTCGTTGAGCAGGCATATATTTTAGTTAATGAGTCTATATATCCCGCAAAGCCGCCGACGTACAGATCAAGGCCGTCGCGAACACAGTTTACAAAAACTGACTGTGCAGCGTTGTTTTCACTGATAATCCATTTGCTGCCGTTGAATACGCAGCCCGCAAAGCCGCCGGCATAAACTTTGCTCGCGGAGAACTCGGGGTCGTGGTCTATGATTATGGAATTAGGCCCGACCTTATTGAAACGCACGGTAGAATCACATATTAAGCCCGCAAAACCGCCTGCGTTGTAGGTGTCCGTTCTTCCGAGCCTGATGAGGCAGTCAGCGGAATTGTTCACGAGATAAGCGTTATTCGTACCCCCAGCAACGCTTCCGCATACGATCTTATAGAAGCCGCCTGCTTCAATGCTTCCCTCTACCGTACAGTCATAAACGCATCCTTTCTCTGTACATCCGACGAGGCCGCCTAAGCTCGCACTCCTTGATCCTACAGTATTCTCCGCCCCCGTTGCTTTGAGCGTCAGGCCCGTAATACTGATGTTCGTGATGCCCTGATATACGCCGAGCTTATCCTCAGCGTCGAGCGTGTAAGTCTTGTCCTCGTTTTTGTCGACTTCGAGATAACCTACCGCTCCACCGGCGCAGACATTTGTGCCGTCTTTGTTCACGGTTATATTCAAAAGCGAACCTTGTGAGTCCCGTATAATGCTGTTCTGAGCATAACCGACAAAGCCTCCGGCGTACAGAGTATTATCTGTAGCAGAATCCGCTGTAAGCGAAAGCCTGTTTACCGTTATATCCGCCGCCATAATGCCGTGGGCCCTGCCTATTACTCCGCCGAGCATTGACAAATCGCCGTTGTCCGGGCGTACAGTAACTTCATTGATGCTTATATCATAGAGGCACGGAGTGTTGGCATTTAATAAGAAACTGCCATAGCCAACAGCGCCGCCTACGGCATTGCTGCCGGAAACAACAAGTCCGCTGCATTCGCAGGAATGTACCGTACCGCCCGAGAAATTACCGACAAGGCCTCCAGAGCAATTAACGCTTTTCACGCTTATAGTTTCGGCGGAAGCATTCTTTAGTTCGCCATTGTTGAACAAACCTGCAATGCCTCCGGCGCAAACCACGCCGTTAACCGAACCTGTGCCATGAACCGAGGCTGTATCTATAAGCGATTGGTTAAATCCCACGATGCCGCCTGCAACGCTTTTTTGGTTTGAAGTTGCCTCGATTTTACCCGATAACGTAAGATCGGCGCCGACAATATCGCCGGAATTAACGCCTGCAACGCCGCCTGCGACACCTCCTGGACCTTTCGAAATAATTATCGTATCTTTGCTTATGGCAACGATGCTGTTCTCTATTTTACCAAGGTTTTTGCCCACGCCGCCACTTACGTACGCATTTTCACCCGTCACGGCAAAATCAGCATTAATGTTGATATCACAGTCCTTAGTCACTGCGTTAGTATCATTCACGCCTGTGGCGCCGCCGACGCATGCGAAATTGCCCGACACGCTGAGGCCTGCGTCGATTGTAACGACGCTGCCCTCGATATTACCCATATTTTTTCCCGCGACGCCGCCTGCATATACGGTGTCGCCTGAAGCTATAATAGATCTTTTTATGCTGAATTCAGTGTTTTTAATTACCGCTCCGGCATCGTTTATGCCCGCGACACCGCCGATGCATACACCTGCCGCATCAGAGCTTATATATGCGGTATCGCCGGAATACTCAAACAGGGCATTGCTGATTTCGCCGCTGTTATTACCCGCAACGCCGCCGCAGGTGGCTGTTCCCGAAACCAAAGCATTTTCTGAGAAGCTGAGTTTAGGCGCACTTATCGTTCCACTATTATCTCCCACGATGCCGCCTGCGTTGCCGTCCACGGCTTCGATTTTACCTGAGACTACGACATGGGCGTTTTCAATATCGCCGAGGTTTATCGGTGCTATTGCGCCCGCATTGTAGATATCGTCTATATCCCATACTTCGAGATATAGATTCTTCAATTCAACTGAAGGCTTCACGCTGTCAAACAGACAGTTTTCCATAATTCCGTCTATAAGATAGTTTGCCCCGTCAAAAGTTCCCCTAAACTGATTGTTTCCGTCGCCTATCGGTATCCAACACGCAGTCTGGACGTTGAAGGCCTTGCCGACAGTGACGATTTGGCCCGAGAAATCAACCGCTCTGATATCCGGTATCACCCCGTTTACGAGCACAGCGAGGCCGGCAAGATCCGCTTCGTCGCTTATCGTAAACTCACTCGCGTCCGGGTTTTCGGTATACCAGCGGATGTCATAGTTTATCGCCACGCTGTTTTCATGCTCGCGCGCAAGCGAGGGATAAGGGGTCGCCGCGCCCTCAGCGTTAGCGATATGCCAGATTGAGTCGAAATTCCAGCCGGTAAAGCTTGTTTTCGAGCTGAGTTCCACCTTGTCCGCCGCTTTAAGCGCGGCGTTCGGCCAGTCCGGATTCCCGCTACCGGCGGCGCCCAGTGAATAATTAATATCGCTGTCCGAAAGGAAAAAGCAGGAGCTTATATTGCTTGCGTTTGCCGAGCCGAAGTCGCCGAAAAATCCGCCCGTCGTGCTGCCGCCCGTTACGCTCATTGCGGTGTAGCAGTTGCTTACATAGGGCGTACCGCTGTATCTGCCGATAAAGCCGCCGACGACGCTGTCCGTTCCGCCGCCCGTTACGTTATAGTTCGCGGCGTAGCAGTTCGTAACGCTGCCGCCCTCCATAGCGCCGATAAGGCCGCCCGCATAGACGGGGCTCAGCGTAACCCTGGAAACGTCAACCTCGCACGCGGCAAATGAATTCTTTACCGTGCCGCTGTTGGTTCCGACAAGACCGCCGACGCAGGATTCAAGCCCGTTTCCTTCCCTAAACGAAGACATGACCACCGGCAAATCATAGTAAGAATTGCGAATGCTGCCGCTGTTGGTTCCGACGAGGCCGCCCATCGCGAGGTTATAGAGCTTACGTCCCGTTGCTTCGTTGTCAGCCGTGCTTGTCTTAATCTGCACGGAGGTATTGCAGAAGTCTATGCTGCCGCTGTTTGCGCCCACGAGGCTGCCCATGGAACTGCCGGACCCCTCCGCCGTTCTGACAACGATACGGTCACCGAGGCTGATGTTTTTAAGCATGCCGCTGCTTTTCCCCGCAAAGCCGCCTATGTTGCAATAGTCCGCTTTGCTTTCGAGGTTTATATTGCCTAATACAAAGATGCTGTTTCCGTCCGCAGCGCCTGTAAACGAACCAACGAGAGCACCTATATTGCTTTGAGTCTGACGTCCCGTTATTTTAAGAAGCTCCGCGTCGAGTTCAAAATCTTTAAGGCCGTCCGCTTCGCCGAATATGCCGCCGACGGAAGCGTTTGTGCCGGAGGTTTCGAGGTTTAGCTTCGTTATGCAAACTGTATCGCTCGTATAAACATAGTCCGCTATACCCATTCCTCCGACGCCGCCGACATTACCGACAGACCTTATGATGGGAATGTTTGAGGTTCCCTCCTCGCAGCCGAGCATAGGGGAAACGAGCTTCAGCTCGTTAGCTCGTCCGTAAATGCCTCCGGTATAAATCGTCCCCGAAGAAATAACCGTGATGCGGGGGCTGCTGTTGGATTCCTGAATCAGCGTTGCAGAACCGCTAAAGACGGAAAGACCGGAAGTAAATCTGCAATTTGTGAACACACTCTTCGCATCCGAGTCCTGATAGCCGAGGATTGCTCCTATATTGCCGGAAAAGGAATCTATTTCAAGATTTTTTCCTACGGTGATATTCTTTATAAATATAGCGCCCTGCAGATCACATTTGCCCGAACCGGTAATAGAGCCGATGAAGCCTCCGACATTCGCGAAAGACGAGGGCATAACCTTAATCTCGCCCATACTCCATATGAATTTAGCGAATTCTTCCTGACTTGTACTTTGCTGCGTTTCGCGCGTAGTCATGGTTAGCTCTCCGGAACTTATCGTGCCGATTATGCCGCCGACCGTTGCTCTGTCAGCGGTGACGTCAAGCTTTGCGTTGTTGCGGCTCGGTCCGCTGCTCGCGCCGCCTGCGTCGCCGGAGCCTCCGCCGTTGCCTGCAATGGCGGTATCTCCGTCTGCCTCGCCTATAAGGCCGCCGATTATTGCGTCGTCTGCTTCGTTTACGGTTATTGTGCCGTTATTGATGCATCCGCTGAGTTTTGAATTCAGTGATAGGCCCAAAACACTTCCGGCTTTAACCGTAGCATTCCCGGAAACGGTTATCTTTGTTTCATTAATAAGCTTTGAAACCTCGCTGTCCGTCGTGTTGTATCTGCCCGCACAGGCTGCTGCCGCGCCGACTATATCAGTGTCGCTCGCGAGGCCGGAAACGATTATGGTCCCGTTTAGCTTAAGATTGGTTATCGTAATGCCTTCACCATAGCCCACAAGACCGTAATAGCGTGTAAAGCCGGATATTACGGCAGAGTCTGATGTAATGAAAAGGCCGGATATCGTCCTTTGAGAGGTTGCCTTAATAGTACCTCGGAAGGGTCTTTCGGGCGTGCCTATAGGAACCCAATAATGAGCTGAAAGGTCAATATCATCTGAAACCTCAAGGATTTTTCCGTTAAAATCCGCAGTTCCGCCATTAACAAGCTTTGCTACCGAAGCAAGTCGCTCCGCACTTGAGATCGTATACGACGTACTGTCGGTATATGAAGTATACCAACTCGTATCCAAGCTTTGATCCATCCAGTTTCCAGACGGATCTGTCGCCGAAGCTGAAAGACTCATAACGCCAAAAAGCAGCATGATTGCGACTATTACAGAAAAAGTAGCAATGATTTTTTTCAAAATGTCTTCCTCCTTGTTCGGGAAATTAAATTGCAGCGCTCACAGCCCCTTGTTTAAGGGGCTGTGAGCTGATTTTTTTACATGGTTGCCGCTATGGCTGCGCTGAGTCTTGAGGAGATTATTGCCGCCTGAACACGGGTAAGGGGGTCCTGCGCCTTGATCTCGCCGTTACTGCCGACGATTATGCTGCTCTTTACGCAGAGCGCAATGTCTTTTCTAGCCCAGTCTGGAATCTTGTCATTATCGAGGAAACCGGCAAGGATAGATTCAACATCTTCTTCGCTCAGCTCTTCGCCAAGCTTTTCAAGCTTGAGGAGACGAGAGACTATAACCATGCTCTCGGCGCGCGTGATGCTGTTGTTGGAACGGGCGCTTCCGTCGGCATAGCCTGTCATTATGCCGAGATCGGTTGCAATGCTGACAACGTCATAATACCAGTCTCCTACCTGAACGTCCTTATAATTGATGTCAGCGCCGGGCTGGGTCATGAGACCGGCCGCGCGGAGCATAACCGTCGCGTATTCAGCGCGGGTGATCTGGGCGTTAGGCTTGAAGGTTCCGTTTTCATAGCCTCTTATAAGCATCTGTCCCGCCGCCTGTCTGATCGCATCAGCGCCCCAGTAATCGGATTTAACATCGCTGAAAACAACGTCGCAGTTCATGGGAACTATCGTGCCGCTGCCGGGGAGATAACACTTGACGTATGCCGTGTTGCCCGCTATATCAAGCTTCCACGGAATGGGAGTATAATTACCGTTTTCATCGGTATAAACAAGAGCCGTTATGTCACTGACCTTCGCGCCTGCGGGAAGCTCGATGCGTGTGAGGACTCTGTCTCCGGGCTCGATTTCAACGCCGGAAAGCTTTACGTTTACGCCCGGTGTTACAACGCTTGCATTGAGCTCTTCGGCAAGCGCTCTGCTTTTCTTTTGCTGCGTGTAATCGGGGTTGGAAATTGTGATGGACAAGTCCTCGCCTGTAAGATTTTCGCCGGGCAGATCTATCTGTGCGCTGCCGCCGGTAAAGCTTACCCCTGCGCCATTCTCCCCGCTGAGTTCTTTGGCTACAGAGGAATCCACCTCGAGAATATAGGCGCTTGCGTCATGTGTAAGATTAGTTACCTTAAGCGTCTGCGTGGTGTCAATATCGTCCTTGTCGCTTATCTTAACGATGCTTCTGCCCGAGTCGTCCAGGGTAACGGTCTGCGATTTTCCGTTAACGACTACATCACCGGACGCACCGGAGGAGTCGCCGCCGCTTCTGCCGCCGGTACCGCCCTCCTTGGGATAGGTATCGTCAATAACGCCGGGGTCCTTTGCCTTTTCATCTACGAGAACCGCTACCATCGTTGAAAGCGTAAGTGTTTCGTTTACCTTATAGCTGACGCGAACGAGCGAAGCACCTTCTCGTATAGCAGAGAACTGATTGCTGTTAACGGATATAGCGTCGCCCTGTACGATATCATAACTGAGTCTGTTTCTGTCTTCGCTCGGAACGGCGACAGAACGGTATTTCTGTACGCCGGAAGGATCCTTGCCATCAGCATATTTCAGGAACACCTGAACCTGCTGCGAGGTGTTGGGTCTCATAGTTCCAGCTCTGACAACATTCAGACCCACAGGCGAAGCAAAAGCACCGTTAGTCACGGATACAATGGCTATATTTTTATTGCCTGCTTTATCCTCGGCCTCAATGCGGATTTTCTCGCTTGCGAGCGCGATGCTCAGTGTAATATTTCCGGCAAACGAGCCGTCAGCAGCCACAGTAAGAGGCTGACCGTTTGCTGTAATGGTGCTGCCTGGCTCTGTGATACCGGTAATCTGGAAGCTGTTGAAGTTTACGCTTTCGCCGCTCGGAGACGTAATAAGTATCGCAGGCTCTATTCTGTCTATCGTTACATAGAGAACGGTTACGGAAAGGTCACCCGTAGAATTGTTTTTGGCGCGAAGCTCAACCGCATAATCGCCGTCTGTAACCAGTCCTGTAAGCTTCAGCTTGCCAAAGCTGTCCATCGTGCCGACGAGCGTATCGCCGTTATAAGCTTCTACCGCAGCCCCGTAATTTGTAGCAAGTGTAAGCTCGGGCGCAGCCTGATTGGTCACAAGATGCCTTGAAGTGGTAGTGATAGTCTCACCGTTGTCCCCTTCTATCGTCTTGAAGCCCATCGTGCCGGAGTCGGCGCTGATACTTGTGAAATATACGTACTGAGGAACCGGAAGCACTGTCAAAGCGCTTTCTGCGGGAGACGCGTAATGATAGTTGCCGTCCGGCGTCTGGCTCGCCGCGTAAACCTTGGCAGTATAGACCTTTCCGGCTTCGAGGCCCGAATAGGTGTAGGGCTTTTCGTCCGTTCCTTCGCCGCCCGTTACCGTCCAGCCGCCGAGACGGATCACATAATTGCCGTTACCGTCCGTATAATTCTGGTCAAGGTCGGATTTATCGAATATAAGGCCGTTATAATTGGAATAAAGGTTGCCTTGATTATCATAAAAATCTACGCGATAGCCTGTAAGCTCGTTGCTCGCAAGGTCAGAGCCCGGAATAAAGCTCATGTTGAAGTAACCGTTTCCGGCGTTTGAAAGTGTTACACCGCTTGCCGGGTTAGGCGCCTTCGGGTCGGTTATTTCAATGTAGTTCGAGCTCGTCATAGCAGAGAACGCCGTATCGCTCTTGAGAGCGGCACGCAGATAATAATTGCCGGATTCAAGCAGCTCACGGATATCTCCGAGACCGGGAACGGCATAGTCGATATTGCCGTCGTTGTCAATGTCAGAAAGGTCGAAAGCCTGAATTACAGTACCGTTTGCCGGGACGGGGATTCCCTCGAATATGAGTACTCCGGGATCCTTATCCTCATCAACCATAAGCGGGACAGGCTTATTATTCGCATCGAGCTTAACCGTACCGTCTTCATTCTTAATATAGATTGTATTGCCCTCGTCGTCCTTCGCTTCGACCTGTCTCGGTGTACTGTCAATTGCTTCTTTTGTAAGATACAGGCTGACGGTGTCACCGTCGTGCCGGTCAGCTACGTTTACGGTCGCCTTATAGCTTGTGCTGCCGTTTTCGTCAAAGGTGACGCTGCTGAGCGAGGAGGCTATGGGGGTACTGAGAAGCTTCGTCTGCACGCGCTCGGTGGAAGTGAGGACGAAGGGCTGAGTGGTCAAATAGCCGTGCGGAACCATTACGTAAACGAGATGGCGGTTAACCTGGTCCTCGGTTACGAGTTCCTGCTTAAAGGCGCTGTCGCCGGGCTTCGGGTTGTTCATGTCGCCGATCTTTATGGTGTAATTGCCGCCGTTGCCGTTTGTGAGTGTAAGCATACTCTGAAGCTCCGCAGCAGACTTCTCTTCACCGTAGTACTCTATCTCAATGAGTGCGTCTCGGTCTTCGGCGACATTAGCAACAGGGATAGAATGCGTCTTGCCTTCGTTGGAAACCTCTATTCCGCCTATGCCTATATCGTTCTGCCCGTTATCAAGATAAGATACGCCGTCTCCCACTGCGTGGTATTCTATTTCGTGGATGGTGTTTTCATTCACCCACGAGGTTGCCTCAGTCCTCATGCCGGAGCCGATAGCAACAAGAACCGGCTCCTCCTCGGGTCTTTCAAGGAGAATATAGGTATAAGCCTCGGGAAGGTCTTCGCCGCAGGTGCCGAACTCAATTCCGCCGTTCCAGTAATATGTTATGCCGACGGATACGGCTATCGGCGTTACGCCGACGGAGGCGCTGCCCCAAATCTTATCGTTATTGAGGCCGAAGGAGACCTGTCCGAGCTGGAAGCCGCCAACGACCGGGATGCTGCTTGGGATCTGGAGCGCAGCGCTTACAAAGCCTTCAAAGTCTATGCGATCCTTCTCGATGTTCTGTCCGATGAATAGCCTTGCCTTTCCGATGATGATGTTCAGGCCGAGGACATCCATTTCCATCGATGCGGAAACGAACCACGGCGTCACCCACTGCGCCTTTATCTGCGCCTGAGTGATCATGGGCTTGCCCTTATAGTTGAGCTTGCCGTTGAACTCGATACCCGTCATCTTCAAAATCATGTCTATCTTTCCGTCAAACACGGCGGGAGCCTGGCCGAACTGGAGGTCAACGCCCGCTTCAATGGTGAGCGGGACGGTGCTGGAGCCGCCCGCTATGGTATCGGCAAGCTCTCTGATAGCGCCGCGAATCTCGGTGAGATAAAGGCTCGAGTAAACCATTATTCCAGGAGGAGGCGGTGCAGCCTTGAACGCGATAATGTCCGGCAGGATGCGCCCGTCGGCAACGCGCTTAAAGGCAAGCTCTACGCCCACGCCGCCGACGCTCTTGAGCTTGGCGTTGAAGGTGAGGCCGAATTTTTCCTCAGGCGGTTCATAACCGCGCTCCTTGAAGCTCGCGCGATAATCCGGGTCATAGTAATGGATGATAAGGTCGCCGCCTGCGGATTCATCCTTCTGCAGGAGGCCGAGGTCGCCGCCGAGGTCGAATTTAAGGTCGGCCTCTATGGATTGCAGACCTTCGCTGTTAAAGAATACGTTCTGGATTTCGCCCTTGACAATCTTAAAGTCGATGTGTCCGCCGAAGCAAACCTCGCTCGAACGGAGCAGATAGTTATCGAATTTCAGTCCGAAGCCCGCGACGGAGAAGCTGGGCGCGGAGAACAGAGTGTGGCGGTTGAAGTAAACGTCCGTAATAGCGAGCGCCTTGAGCGGGTTGAACATATCGTTCAGCGCGCCTATCGCCCACGCCGCCGTCTCGTTGAGAGCGCCGCTTTCTTCCGAAGCATTGTTCTTTTTCTCCTCTCCTTCCACCTTTACGGGGTCGAGGATTTTGTCAAATCCGTTGTAGAAGTCAAGGCTCCATTCACCCTCGTGGAATACGAAGCCTGAGCCCTCTATGTAGAGCTGGCCAGTGCCGGAAACTATGAGGGTATCAAAGAGCGGAGTTTCGCTTCCGTAAATGCTTTGCGCCTTGCTTATGTATTCACCCGCGTCAATGGTTGCAATGTCGCCGAAGCTTATTTTCAGCTTGCCCTGCGTAATGACAAGGTCGCTGCCCTTGAAGGCGACGGTGTCATTTATAATAGCGGGTTCAGAGGATGTGTCGACTATGTAATCGGTTACGTTTTCGCCGTTTCCGAGCTGATGGATAATACCGGTGATTTTCACCATCACGCCGTCGTTGCCGACTTGGGCCTTGTCCTTTTCAGTCTTTTCGGCAGCTTTCTTTTTCTTGTTCTGCTCGGCTATCTTATCCTGGTATTCCTTGAGCTCGGCCTCGTCAGCGAAGGTCATGAGGCGATAAGTGGGCAGAGACTTCTTGAGGTCACCGGGGCTCCATTCATAATCGGAGTTCGGGTCAAGCTTCGTCGCCGCCGTTACAAGCATTCCGTAAATTGTCGAATACAGCGCCTGGTCGGCTTTAACTCGTGCCGTCGTCACGGCGAAGTTCATTGCCTCGTCAACGAGAGTGCTTGGGTCAAAGGAGTCAAAGTTCCCGATAACGTCAAGGATTTGCATAAACATATCCTTATACATTCCAAGACCGTCAAGCTTATCCATTATTCTCTTCTTGACGAGGTCAATGAGGGCATAAGCGCCCTTGGCCGGATCGGTAAACAGCGACATTACCGTATCGACAATTTCCATCATCTCGTCATAAATACCGGTAAGCTCGCTATACTTTGAGTTGAGGCTCGTATAGATGTTCTTCATCCTCGCGAACATTGCCATGAAAGCGAGCGCAACCTTCTTCCCCTGTTCAAGCGTATCAGAGGCAGCTTTTTTGTTTTCTTCGCCTATGGCGTCGAGGTCGGCGGTTATGCTTATATTGAGATACTTTTCACAGAAGCCAATAAGCAGTTCCGCGCCTTCCTTAATATCTATCTTGCCTTCATACGCTTTTTTCCCTATTTCGTAGATGCTCTTTACAGAGTCAATCATATCGTTGATCTTGTCGATATAGGTATTCAGAAGATCGAATATAGCGTCCTTGCCCGCATTAACTATGTCGTTAACGGCGGCCATCGGGTCACTGACGAGTTTAATAACGGTGTTTATAATGCTCTTGGCCTGATTATATACTCCTGTTGCGGTATCAACCTTTGTACTGATGTTGGAGTAGATCGAACGCATCTGGGCATACATTACCATGAACGCGTCGGCGACCTTGCGGGCCTGGCTACTCGCGTCTTTTACGCCCTTGAGATCTGCAGTTACGCTTACGTCAAGATAGTTTTCATAGAAATCAACAAGAAGCTGCGCGCCATCCTTCAGGCTCAGATCGCCTTTATAGGCGTGCTGCCCTATCGAATACAGTTCCTTAACGGAGTCTATCGCTCCCTGAACCTGTCCGAGCCAGGAATTAACGACCGTGGAAACGATATCCGTGCCCATTTCAAGGATTTTATCGACAATCTGAGACAAATCTCCGCTTCCGATAGCCTTGACGAGCTTGACAACGGTGTTTATTATTTCCTTTGCTTTATTATAGAGCTCTGTGGCGCGTTCCACCTTATTGCCGAGACTGCTGTAGATATTCTGCAGTCTACCATACATTACCATGAATGCCGCGGCAACCTTCTGTGCATCGTCATAGGTACCCGCAGCAGCAGTTTTCAGGCCGCTGAGGTCTGCCTTAACGTCAACGTCAAGATAGCTTTCATAGAAGCCCATGAGAAGACGAGCTCCCTCTTTTGCGCTGAGATTGCCGGAAAATGCCTTCTGTGCAATGGAATAGATATCCTTTGCAGAGTCTATGGTATCCATCACAGGGTCAAGCCATGCCTTGAGGACGGTTTCAAAAAGATCCTTGCCGGCGCTTGAAAGTATCTTGGTAAGGTCCGAGAAATCACCGTTCAAAAGACTGCTGCCTACGTTAATAACGGTATTTACCAGATCCTTTGCCTGCGTATAAATCTCGTTAGCACGGTCAACCTTCTCGGCAATGCTCGAATAGATGTTCTGCATCTTGGCATACATAGCCATGAATACAAGGCCCATCTTCTTGGCCTGCTCCGCGGTTTCGCTCAGAGCGGCCTTGTTATCGTCGCCTATCGCGGTAAAGTCTGCGGAAACGCTTACGTCAAGATACTTCTCGTAGAAGTCCATTAGGAGCTGAGCTCCCTCTTTAATGCTGAGCTTGCCGGAATAGGCCTTTTCGCCGATTTTATACAGTTCTTTCGCGGAATCAATGGCGTTATATACAGGGTCGAGCCATTC